>CAYSFA010000201.1:0-5016 GCA_964430025.1 uncultured Anaerolineaceae bacterium
TCCTCACCACGTGGGGCAACATCCACATCGTACCCTAATCCACTAAAGAAAATATTCAACATTTGTGAGATATCATGATCATCTTCCACTACAAGTAAACGAGCCTTACCCATTTAGACCTCCCAAAATCTAATTTCAAATATCGGTAAATAACATCATGGATAACATGAACTGTATGATTCCGTTTCAATCAGAAAACAAAATTCAATCTAATTATACTTATTCCACACGGTGAAATCGGAATAAAACCAGGCACAATTTATAGAAACGTTATTGATTAAATCTCGGGATACAATCGCTTATGCAAATTTGACTGATCAAATTGGTGATGATCACTCTCCTCAAATCGAATATCATGATCAATCACTCGTCTTTCCCTGGTACTGACCAAAACAACATCTGACTCGATCATACGGGCAGGATAAATCACTAACCCGGCACCAATTCGACAATTATGCCCCACACATCCCCCTAGTACTGGACGGTTAGCGGATCGTAAATTTCCATCCGCGTCTCTTGCTCTCATTTCAACAGGTAATAAATTAAAATCGGTAAAGGTAGTTCCTGCCCCAATAAAAGAATTCCTTCCAACAACACTCATTTGTAAACATGTATTTTGTGCAACCATGCAATTATCCATCAGAGTGGTCATAAAAAGCGATGCTCGAAATGGAAGGAAGGTACCATCCCCTACCACCGATAACATCAAGTTGCAGCCTTGGGAAACGTTCACATTATTCCCAATAATACAATTTTCAATAACCACACCAGCCCCAATTGTCACATTATCCCCAATCGTAGTTGGACCATGAATAATCGCACTCGGGTCAATGGAACAATTCTTACCAATGGTTACAAGTTTTGAACAGGATAAAAGCTGTTTGCCTTCATACATCGCTTTCCACAAGACGCTCAGCATAAAACCTGGGTCATGTTTTAAACGATGCTCAAAGCGAGCACCTCGCGAAAATAATCCGAAAATTGCATCCGCAATGAAGACGTGCACCCACGAATCAATCGCTATGAAACTCTTCAACGGAACCTGATAAACCAAATCACCCTGGTTGAATGCCATATAAGTAGGCACGTGATAATAACCAATTTCCCTAGATTCCAGGTTCATGATTAGTGGTTCTACTTTTTCTTCGAACCCATTCGGGTAATACCAAAGGTCGGCATAATATAGATCACCAATCTTTTTGTATGAATTGGACAGTGGTAAACAATGTTCTCGAAATGCCGGGTCATCTAGTGTAAATGCAACTCTTTTTGCTGATTCTTGTTTAGATGCCAACTGAATAAAAGTATCAATAAAATTCTGATCAAAAAAAAGATTATCCTTAAAGACCACACAGGATTCCTTAATATCTTTTAGTGGTTCTTCATCTTCAAAATCAATTTCATGCTCCGTAAACGGAGCTAATAAATCTCTCTGAATTAACCAAAGTGGTTTATTTTGAATTCTTAACTCGCGGGCAGTTTCATTGAATGGAAGAACACTTTTATTTGACTTAAGTACAATTCTATATTTCAGCATTAATTTCCTAAAGGTTGTTTGGAAATCGCAATCGTAAAATAGGCATTGTCATCATTTGTCTCAAATTTTTCATCCATGGGAAAATATCTCCCACCACTGGACCAGGAGAAAAATTCTCGCAACATACCTACAGTAAATGACTTATAAATTTGAGCGACCACAAAATTTTTATTATTGAATTCAACATTCCAATGCCAATAGTGTTCATTTTCTGAGATTGTTGTTTCAGAATTGGAATTTTCATTGGCAAACTCAGCTAATTTGTTCAGCCCAAAGAGAGTTCGTTGTTGAGAATTCAGTAATCGAAATGAATTTCCAGTTAAAGAATACTCTTCCCCTTTTTTCCTCAGAAAATATCGAAAACTTGCTTCCCCTATTCTTAAGGCAATTCCAAAGCAACCACGATTCCCATACACATCTTGAGCTGAATGAAGTAATTCAATCAACTCCGGTTCGCTTATAGGATCAGAACCTGGATCACTTTCTTCTAATTTATTGTCGATATACTCTTCATATAGAGTGCTTTCTCTTGGTTTACTTGTTGATGATCCAATCATTTCTCTTACCCCCTCCAATAAAATATCAATCATTGTACTAGAGCAATTGAGAGTTGAATGATAAGTCATTCTATAAACACTCCTATGATAAAAATTTTTTTATCCGCTGCACACACAATTCAGGTTCTTCCAACATAATGAAATGACCGGAAGATTCAAATGCTTCGATTTCTGCATGCGGGATTACCTGCTTAAGTAATTTATTCTGGGCAGGTGATACTATGTTATCACGATTCCCATATAAACCCAAAACCGGAATAGATAGATTCTTTAAACCATCACGAAGGTCTATTTTCTTTAATGAATTGATACTGTTTAAGAACGACTCCAGATTTGTTTTGGATAAATCGTGGTCAATAATTTCCGGAAACCGCGGATGATTACATATCATGGGTGATACTATCTTGAGGGTTTTTCGAAATAGTCCAAAAAACTGGAAAAGTCGTTCAGCGACGAAGCGATTTCCAGCAATTTTTAACGGTAGGCTTAATGAAGAGCCCTTGATAGGAGATCCTATCACGACCACCTTGCTAATTCGATGCTGAAATTTCAACGCGGACATTAAACTCACCGTTCCCCCCATGCTGTGACCAACCAAAGGGGCATCCTGGATACCCATCTGATCCATGAATTGTTCAACCAGATTCACAAAATCATTCACATTATAGGTGGTTAATTTATCCTCAGATTCTCCAAACCCCCAAAAGTCCAGTGCATATGTCCGATTAGTATCGGAGAACATTTCCATTGTCGATTGCCATAACCCCCATGATCCTAACCATCCATGCAAGAAAATTACCGGTTTCCCTCGTCCTAATACTTCATAATGAAGTATTCCCTTATTAGTAGTGATGGATGACATCGATGTCGCTTATTTAGCCTCCATCTCCGCTAAAATCGTATAAAGCAACTCCAATAATACCTTTTTGACAGAATTTTTATCCTGGGCAATACATGGTAATAATTTTACTTTGGGGTCTAAACGTAATGCATATCGCATATCTTCAATATCCCAGGCATCTTCTAAATCCTGTTTATTTGCAGTCACTACATAAGGGGTTGGGGCATAAGCACGGAAGGTTTCCAGAATATATCTTGCTTCACGGAAGGTTTCTGGTCTGGAACTGTCCACCATTACGATAAATCCTAACATGCCTTCAGAAAGAATTTCCCACATAAAATCAAATCGCCTTTGTCCTGGGGTTCCAAACAAATACAAAACCAATTCTTTGTCAATGGTTATCCGACCAAAATCCATTGCAACCGTTGTAGCATTCTTGATCTTTTCTGAATCCAAGGAGATTTTTCGTTCCGTCGAAACAACATCAATCTCACTGATCGATTGAATAAATTCTGTTTTTCCTGAACTGAATGGTCCTGTTACAACAATCTTAACGGTTTGCATGAATTTCCTTTAAGTTAAATCGCACGGATGCGGTCAATGATCCTATTGAGAAGAGATTTTTGTTCTGTCTTATCTGTTTTTCCCAAAGGTCGCGTGGGAATCGGCATCGCCTTTTCTTGAGGACGAATGATTTCGATCAAACCAGCCTGCAATAACGAGTAAACAATTCTCCTTATTTCCAACTCATTTAATTTGGTTGCTTTTGCAATTTGACGAATCGTGTTTTTGGGGTTGACGTAATACACAACACGCCATTCTTCAACACTTAAATTGACATTTCGAATATTAATTCCGGGACGATCGCTAAATTTTAACGACATATCCAACGAAGGGATTTCCTGTTGTAACTGTTCCCATTCACGTAATTGACGAGAGCCTTCAATAATCAAATTTTCCAAATCCATTTTTATGGGGATTTTGTCAGATGGAGGAAATGTATTCACCTCAAAATTGAACATTCCTTCAACCCAGGTGAACAACTGACGTACGATTCCTATAAAATACTGTTGTAGGCTTTCAATAATGTCTGTTTGACTTAGATAACCAGCGTTAATTAATAAAATTCCAAGTTCTTTATCATTCAAATCTGCAGCCCGTTCAGCTAGGATTGAATATTGTCGATTGGAAATTTTTTTACTTCTTCTGAGAATTCCAGCCAGGCTGCTATCTTGCTGATCTAGTTGTGCGTATACCAGCTTTCCCTGCCTGAAATTAATTTTGGCAACAGTAGAAGATCCTTCAACCACCAATGTACCAGTCTTGCCAGCCAGGTTGATTAAGTTTAAAAGTTGTGTAATGGTAAAATCTCGGAGATTGCCTTTTAGCGCCATATGAATCCAATATATCAATTGACTTGAGAAATTATACAAGTAAGCAGATTGTTAGTCAATTAAAACAGATTTAGAAAATCCTGGTTATTGAATAGTCATTGACGATTTAGAACGTTAATTCTATAATTATCTTCTGTTCACAAATAAAGTTTCAGGATTAATCCGAAGTAAAAAAAACAACAACTTTTTGGTGTTTCGACATGTCGTTTCTTAAAATTAATGTTTTACGAGAACGGCTGATTGATAAAGACCCACCAATTTCTTGTATAATTTTTCCAAACCTTCAATCTAAAGGAAATGATAATTAAATGCTTGATATTCTAAACTCATTGAGTGGACAGGATCTCGGGTTCTTAAAAATTGTAGCCAATGCCTGGGGAATTGAAATAAAAGCCCCAGATGCATATAAAGCTCGCCAACAATTGGCAACTGCAATGAATAATCCAGACCTGATTAAAGAATTGTATGAAACATTTCCCGACAACGCCAAGAAAGCATTTGATTTCATTCTGAAAAATGATGGAAAAATTCCCTGGGTTAAATTCACACGAAAATTTGGTGATATTCAGACGATGGGAGCTGCAAAAAGAGATCGGGAAAGACCAGATTTACATCCCAAAACACCCACCGAGTTCCTTTGGTATCGGGCTTTTATTGGGCGAGCATTTTTCAGTACTGAGAGTGAAC
>CAYSFA010000202.1:0-5006 GCA_964430025.1 uncultured Anaerolineaceae bacterium
CGCATACGCGTACCAAACCCCGCCATCGGGATAGCGATTTTTATTTTTTTCAAATGGTCCTCCCAATTGAGAATCGGATTCGTAATAATATTGTATCAAAGGATGACCATCCGATACTATTGAAAGGTTTCCAGGATTGTCATTATATTTGTTATGAATGTGGAAGGTAGGGTTCTTCGGTGGGTCATTACTCACCCCGAATGGGAAACCCAGCCCATAATGTGGGAGAATACCTCAAATTACGAAGTTCACACAAACCTATCCATTTTAAAACCTTCATTTGAGGTTGAATTTTTACCCCAAAACGGATAAGCTTTAAGCGTACCTACGAGAACTTTTTTTGTAATGGAGGAAATCATGATCGTTACAGCCTGGAATAATGGTGCACATAGCCGCAATGGCGTTGGTTATGGCTTTCGCGTTTCGATTCCTGACCGCGATGAACATTTCAAACCTGAATGGGAAAAAATCGTGCTGGAAATCGAAGGGGATGAGCAGGTTCACGAAGTCGAATTAAACACAGATGGTTTTTGGAGTGAGGACTGCCGTGAAATTCGCAGTGCATCCATAGGAAAATGGTTACGCCAACGTGGAATGGCTCCCTGGCCAAAAGGAAATCCCCCTCATTTTGTGGTTGACCCGATCGAAGATAACCGATTCAGTGTCTCCAAAGCTCAAAAATCATCCGGTTCCAAACCTTTTTAGTAAGTTTGCTGATTTTTCTTATTAACAATCATTGGAAAGAACCACGTTAATCCTTAAGTGGTTTTTTCCTCTATAAATCTTTTTCATCAAAAATTCACAGCCAAAGAGGGATAAATAGTCATGTCGGTCGAAGCTTTACTTAACGATCCAACTAACAGCTATCTGATTTATAAACCTGGGAACAATAAGGAGATTCTGGTTGCTGCTCCGCATCATGCCCCATTGGGTGTGCAAGGATTACCCTGCCTGACCCACCCCACCTCGGATGAAAATACCGGTTGGATCGCTTATCATTTAGCAAAATTGCTGGATTGTGGATGCCTGATAGCAGGGAATTATTTTCTCGATCCCAACAAGCACAGGACCAATGATTATTTCAAAAAAATTGAATCCGTAATGCCTACCACCCTGATTGAGATCCATGGACATGGAAGTGGGTCTGCTAATTATGATATTGAAATTTCCTCGGGCTCGCGTGAAAAATCCCCTCTTGCAGAGCGATTGGCAGATTATTTAACTCAGGCTTTTTCCAACAATGACCACCTGAAAAGCTACACCATTGGTGGTGATTTCGATCGAATCCATTTCAGAGCAACAAAATCAATCACTATCAATACCGATCTATGGACAGCCTATCACATTGAATTACCCCAGAAAATTCGTGAAAACGAAAATCAATATCATCATTTTTGTGGCATGATCAAGAATTTTGTAATTCATCTATAATTAAGATTCATCAACTTCACACCAAAAAGTTTTTGTAAGACCATTTCCGCTTCTTTCAGCAATCATTTCATCCGAAAAAATGTATTCATTCCGAGGAGGTTCTTATGAGTTGGAAAAGTTTCTTCAGTTTCGAACGTATGGTCACGCCTGTAATCATCCGCATATTATTCTGGATTGGTTTTATCGCCAGCATCATTGGCGGTGCCGTTCTCTTTTTTGGCGGCATCATCAGCGGTATTTCTGAAAGTGAATTTGGATTAATCGCAGGTGGGTTGTTTGGAGGCCCCATCGCAACCATATTAGGCATACTGATCGTGCGGATTTACTGTGAACTCCTGATCCTCTTCTTCCGCATTAATGAAACCCTATCGGACATTAAGAAGTTATTGATAGAAAAAAAGTAAAGAATTTGTAATTACTTCAATTTCAATGCAAGTTAGAAATATCCTAATCAGCGCAAAAAAGTGATTTCCTAATCTGGGATAAATTTTTCAAGCGGGTTATACTAACCAGCATGGTAACCCACTGCCCCAATTGTGGTGCTCTATTGGAAAATTCAACCACCTGCCAGGAGATGTTTGATGAATTTCTCGCGTTGGAATTCAGCGATCCTGCTTATGGCAAGGTACACATGCTCACGGTGGCTTGTTTTATGATTCAACACCAGCGCTACAGTGACCGAGCATTAATCTGGATGAAGGAAAAACTGGACGCGGTGTTAAATAAAGGTGTCCCCCCTGAGAGGATCCGACTTCAAATGGCCAGTGATGTAGACCAGACTACCCGTGGATGGAAAATCGAACGCCAACCCGACGAGCGGGAAGTACCAAAGGTCGAATGGTCTGTGACTATCGCGGATGTTTATCAATACAAAGATAATCCAATCAACTACTGCACCTGGGTGAAACGTTGGGCAAGAGCTACTTTAAAGGAGATGAGAATTGGTGAATGATCTTTTATGTTGTAAATACAGAGAAATTATTATCCACCAATTCCGAATCATTCTTCAAAGTGTCACCTGTGAGATTGAATCTCCACTTGACTGCAAAATAAAATATTTTATAATGCAATCAAGGACTTAACTTATTTATCAACTGAATGGAGGTTGATTATGGCTGAGAAAACAAGCGAAAGACCACAAAATCCAAAAATAAAAGAGGCGCGTGAGCATATGCATGCTGCCAGAGATAATATGCACAAAGTAGCTGAATCATTCTTGCCAGAAGGGACCAGAGAGCATCATCGTGCAGCCAGGAAGGAATTTTTACTTGGTCTCCGCAGCCTCCTTGATGCAGCTATAGAACACACTGAAAAAGCAAAATAAAATTTTCTAATTCAATTTAAAATAATTAAGAGCATACTGGTTAATTCAGCATGCTCTTTTTATTATAAGAGGATAAGCTATTTGATCAAAACAATCCAAATTAAGAAAATTAAAGAGAATCCAAAAAATATCACAGCTGGGGTCATTGCTCCTGCAAGATAAAACTGTACCCCACTTAATAAAAATGCTGCAAAGATAACTGCAATGGTTGTTCTACTTTGGGCATGTTGTAGCCGATCCATCTCACGGGAAAGTGACGGAACACGAACTTCCAAACGTCCCTGCTCCATACGCGTAATAAGGTTATCAGCTCGGGTTGGCAAACGCAACAAAAGCTGCAGCATGCGGGTAATCTCATTCCAAATGATTGACCAGCGATCTCCCCCTTCTGTTTCTGCCAATTTTCCAGTGTAGGGCACCAGGTTTTCAAAAATATTAAAATCCGGATCCAACCCGGTACAAATTCCAGAAAGGATACTCACACACCGACCCAATAATATGATGTTTTCAGGGGCTTGAAATGGCATATCAAACAACAGGTCTTCAAAATCTTTCATGAATTCGCGGGCTTCTATGGCGTGCATACTCATTAACTCAGCGGTTGATTT
Organism: uncultured Anaerolineaceae bacterium; assembly: GCA_964430025.1. Lineage (GTDB taxonomy): Bacteria > Chloroflexota > Anaerolineae > Anaerolineales > Anaerolineaceae > UBA6170. Next base: position 3,364 of record CAYSFA010000202.1, read on the forward strand.
TCCCCAAAAACGATCGAAGACACGTTGGCTGGCTCGTTCAATTAAATCCAAATCCGCTTCTGGCAACAATACATCCAGAATTTGATAAGACTTCATTAAACGACTGACATCCTGTGTACCAACTGCCAAAACAGCTTCCTTCAGTCCATCATATATTTTTTGATCTATCGTGCCCGCCATCCCAAAATCGACAAATGTCAACTTCCAATGGTTGGGATCGTCCCCTTCTTCAGCTGGTTGCACAAATAAATTACCAGGATGGGGATCAGCATGGAAAAACCGATCCTCAAAAATTTGTTTGAGATAGGTCTCAAAGAGCCGTTTCGCTACTTCTTTGCGATTAATACCAGCAGCTTCAATGGATGCATATTCTGTAATCTTGATGGCTAACACATTTTCCAAGGTCAACACACGCCTCGTTGTGTGACTCCAAATGACATTCGGAACTCGAACGAAAGGTAAATCTTTGAAATTTTCTTTAAAAATATTTGCATTTTTTCCTTCATGGAGATAATCAATTTCTTCATAAAGGGTATTACTGAATTCGGTCAACAACCTGGGAACATCGGCATGTTTGCGGATCGGTTTATATTTTTGTAACCAACCTCCTACAATCTGGAGTGCGGATAAATCGATTTTGACGATATCCTCAATTTGAGGTCGTTGTACCTTAATTACTACCTCAGGATATTCTTCTACCAGAGGGTCATTCGAATTTAATCGAGCAACATGTACCTGGCCAATGGATGCAGAGGCGAAAGGGATTGGATCAACTTCTCTGAAGATCTGATCTATAGGTTTTCCAAATTCAGCTTCGATTAAATTTTTAATGGGTTCAAATGGTTCTGGTAACACTTCATCCTGAAGATCTGCCAACTCATCCGTTACTTCACGTGGCATTACATCCAAACGGGCAGATAAGAATTGGCCCACCTTGATCATTACCCCACCCATCTGAATGGCTAGAATTCGAAATTGTCGGGCGATCTTAGTAATTCGTCCGGAACGGGTTGCTCGGGATAACCTCCTCAGACCAATTTTGGGAAGAAATAATTCCCACCAAATGATGCCAAAAATTGTTCGTCCAAAGAAGAGCAAAATCCGATAATAACGCCTGCGCAACATAAAAATGATTATATCCTTTTATTGTTTTATATTAAACACAATGATCTGCCAGAAAACTCCGATTGGGACAGGTCAATCAACTCATTCGTTCATTCCCTTTCACCACAATGCAGCTGGCTAATAACTGATGTGGTAAAATCCATCCAACCAATCCCTTCTCATCAAAGAGGTAACATGGAATACGAAGCTGTAATTGGGTTAGAAGTACACGCTGAACTGCAAACCAAGAGTAAAATGTTTTGTGGTTGCCCGGTGGTGGATGCCACCACAGCCGAACCCAACACTGCGGTCTGCCCAGTATGCTCCGGGATGCCTGGGGTATTGCCGGTGGTCAATCAAAAGGCAGTGGAATATGCATTAAGGGTTGCACTGGCTCTGGAATGTCAGATCGCTCAAACCAGCATTTTTGCGCGTAAAAACTACTTCTACCCTGATTTACCCAAAGGCTATCAGATCTCCCAATACGAAGAGCCGTTGGCTGAACATGGCCGGTTGGTCATCGATACCGACAAAGGTGA
>CAYSFA010000203.1:0-4986 GCA_964430025.1 uncultured Anaerolineaceae bacterium
GTTAAAAATTAACAGGTTCTTCGTCTTTCCTATCACTCTTCAGTTGTTAAGGTGCTGATTACTTTTTTTAAGGCTTGCCGATTCTACTCATCAGTCTCTTTTCTGTCAAGGGGCAAAAAACAACCGATGTACTCCAATTTTCTGGCGGACACCGGTGCATTATGGTTTCCTGCTTTGATTTGACAATAGCCTCATCAAGTATTTATTTTTGAACGATCTACCATCTCTGATTAGACCGGGCTGCTTTGTTTCTTGCAGCGAGCAGAATTATACCGCAACCGCTTCAAGAGTCAAGTGAATCAATGAAAAAATGATGAATCAATTTTATTTAGATCCTGTGCTTTTAAATTAGGATTTGTGAGGTAAACAAATCCATTATAATGAACTAATATTGGAACTTTTGAAAAGACTTTGGCGTCTTTGTTGCAACCACAGAAGATTAATGGAAAGAGTATGACTAGTATTATCTATCAACACAAAAAACCAATGCCAGCTTTGGAACAAATTTTGATTTCAATTTTTGCTGCATTTGTTATTGGTACAGGATTAATCATCGCGTTCGGTTTAGGGGTTCAAGTCTGGTTTTCCGGAAAAATTATGCCCGGCGTTTCGGTTTCAGGAATTGAAATCGGAGGAATGACCCCGCAGGAAGCTTCAGCGCTGATTAGTGAAAATATTACTTATCCACAAGATGGCAAGATTTTATTAAGGGATGGTGATCAAACCTGGCTTCTCTCCCCTGCCCAATTAGGAATGTTTATTGACCCGGAAGCAACTGTTAGTCAGGCGTTCGCGGTTGGAAGAGATGGAAATTTATTTTCAAGATTAAGAAGACAATGGGAATCATGGCAGAGCGGCTATACAATCTCTCCTGGCTTTGTGTTTGATGAACGTATTGCTTATATGCAAATAGAGCAAATAGCCAATTTGATTGATAAACCTGTTGTAGAGGCGGAATTAGGATTGAATGGAACCGAAGTTTCTGTTCGAAGTGGTCAGGTGGGAAGAGTTGTAAAAATCAATGAAACGATTGAAAAATTAAAAGGCCTTTTACCAAATCTTCAGGATGGTGTGGTAGATATTACTATTGAGGAAATCCCCCCCTATATTCTTGATGTAGAAGAACAAGCTGCTTTAGCGAAAAAAATCCTCGCCCAACCATTGGTACTAACTATTGAAGAAACACCAGAAAACCGCTGGGAATTTGATGCCAATACATTAGCACAAAATCTTCGAATAGAAAGAATCATCAATGATAACGACAGTTATTTCCAGGTTGCCATCAATAGTGAATTTTTACGGTCATTTCTGATTAACATCGCGAATGAATTGAGACGTGATCCAAAAGATGCCAGTTACATGTTCAATGACGATACCGGCGAATTAGAAGTAATTGAATCAGCCATTATCGGTCGTGAATTGAATATTGATGAAACGATTAATCGGATTCAGGAAACGATAATCACCGATAATACTCATGAAATTGCTATGGTGTTCGATATCAACAAGCCTTTCCTGACCAATGAAATCAAAGGATCTGACCTGGGCGTCACTGAATTGATACATCAAGAAGTATCTTATTTTTATGGCTCCAGCGCAGACCGTGTTCAAAACATTCAGGTTGCAGCCAGTAAATTTCACGGCGTGATGGTTGCGCCAGGAGCTACTTTCTCCATGGCGGAAGCCTTAGGTGATATCAGCCTGGAAAATGGTTATGCGGAAGCGTTAATCATCGCTGGTGGACAAACTATTCAAGGTGTTGGAGGAGGGGTTTGCCAGGTCAGTACAACACTTTTCCGGGCAGCCTTTTTTGCAGGTTTCCCCATAGTCGAACGCTATCCGCATGCTTATCGCGTTTCTTATTATGAAAAAGTGGCCGGAAACAAGATTGATCCTCGTTTAGCTGGTTTGGATGCCACCGTGTTTGTACCCATCGTAGACTTCAAATTTACCAACGATACCAATTATTGGTTGTTGATGGAAACCTATGTCAATCCATCCTATTCCAGCATTATTTGGAAGTTTTATTCTACCTCTGATGGACGCCAGGTCGATTGGTCTACCAGCGGAGTCACTAATGTGGTAGAAGCACCGGAACCAAAGTACGTTGAAAAATCCGATCTGAGTGAAGGTGAGATCAAACAAGTCGATTGGTCTGCAGATGGTGCAGACGTGACGGTGAATCGTACCGTTACCAGAAATGGGGAAGTGATTAACACTGATACAATCTTCACACGCTATATCCCCTGGCAGGCGGTTTATGAGTATGGACCGGGCACAGAGCTTCCCGAAGGCGCGAAGACTTCAGATTGATTGTTTCAAACGAAAAATCAGAACCACCTGCATAGAAGTGGTTTTCTGTCTCGAACGCTTTTCGTTCTCGACTGCCTAAAGGCGAAATAAAAGAGAGGTTGATTTTCATCAACCTCTCTATATTTAACTTCTTCTTAAATCAGGGTAATAAAACCGGGAAGATAAGTTGCAGCAAAATACCAGCAGCTAACACGGATGCTACCTGACCTGCAGCATTTGCGCCCAAAGCATGCATAAGAATGAAGTTTTGGTTATCATCTTCCAATGCAACTTTTTGAGCTAAACGTCCACTCATTGGGAACGCGCTAATGGCAGCGGCACCAACCAATGGGTTGATCTTCCACTTGGAAAGAACACAAACCAATTTACCGAATAAGATACCACCAATGGTGTTCAATGCAAACGCAAGCAGTCCTAAAATGAGAACCTTTAAGGTGCCCAAATTTAGAAATGAAGCTGCCTGCATTGTAGAACCAATTGTGATACCTAAGAAAATTGTAGCGGTGTTGGTGATTGCTGATCGAGCGGTCTCAGCCAATCCTGCCACAACCCCTGATTCCTTGAGTAAGTTACCCAGGAAAAGAGTAGCTAATAAGGGGGCTGCTTCCGGGAGGAAAATTGCGGCGATAATGGTCAGCAGAACCGGGAATACAATCGCGGTGGTTTTCGAAACTGGCCGTGGGGTGTATTCCATTCTGACAAGACGTTCTTTTTTGGTGGTGAACAAACGCATCAAAGGAGGTTGAATGATCGGAACCAAACTCATGTAGGAATAAGCAGTGACCGCGATGGCAGCTGCAAGGCCTGGTGTTTGGAAAAGAGCTTCCAGCTTACCATTGACGTAAATCACCGTTGGTCCGTCAATTGCTCCAATCATACCGATTGCGGTTGATTCTGCCAGGTTGAAACCAAACAATAAAGCAACAACCAGTGTAACAAAAATTCCAAGATGCGCCAAAGCACCCATAATAATCATCACCGGTTGGCTCAACAATGGACGCATATCTAACATTGCTCCAACACCCAGGAAGATCAATAATGGGAACAATTCATTGCTGATCCCAGCCTTATAAAGGACGCCAAATAAACCGTCAGGACCAGTCATATTTTCAGCAACAGGAAGATTCCCTAGGATACATCCAAATCCAATCGGGATAAGTAGTGTAGGTTCATAATCTTTGAATATACCGAGGTACATCAAACCTAAGCCAACTACTACCATGATCAGCTGTTGCCAGGTTATATCTACTGCAAAACCTGTAAAATCAAAGCCTGTCATGATTAATCCTTCCTAATTACTCAATATCCATTAATGGGGCACCATGCGGTACTTGTGATCCCTCACTAACATAAATTCGACCAATTTTTCCAGCCTGTGGGGCACGAATAACATTCATAGCCTTCATAGCTTCGATCACACAGATTTCCTGATTGGCTTTGACTGTGTCACCAGTTTGTACTTTGATGGCGTTAACCATTCCAGGAAGTGGTGATTTTACAGTGCCAGGCCCAGCTGCTGCAACAGGTGCCGGAGCAGGAGCAGCGGGGGCTGGTCTTGCTGGGCGTGGAGCTGCAGGTGCTGCGCTAACTGGGGAAGCAGCAACTGGTGCTTCACCAGCTAACAAATCTGTAGTTACTGTAAATTCTTCGCCATTAACACGCACTTGAACTTCCTCTTGTCGAGGATCATCCAAGATTTCAACTTCATACGAAGTGTCGTTGATTTTTATTTGGAATTGTTTCATTTTGCTCTCCTAATATTGGATGATTGATTCAGGCGGTTAATCATTTTTATTTGCCGCCAGGAGTTTATTTCTGTGCCAGTTTCTGCAGGACTAACGGTTGCCATTTCCATTTGTGCACGATAAATTGCTAATGCAACGGCAGCAGCTAATTTGAGATCTTTTTTCGATTCCGGCACCTCTTCTTCTTGTACTTCAGCTATTGCAACAGGTACTTCTTGCTCTTCCTCTTCTTTTTCTGGTTTATCAACCAGGTATTTCGTCATCAGACTGATTAACCCAGCGAGAAGAACCAGAACCACGAGAAGTGCAATAATCCCTATTACTGATACTTGTATCGCAAATCCGAGATTTTCCATTGTATTTTCCTTCTTATAGTGGAATATTGCCGTGTTTCTTGGCTGGAGCGGATCCGACTTTATTGCGTAATAATTCAAGAGCTGTGATAACGCGTTGTCGTGTTTCTCCAGGAAGAATTACTTCATCGACATAACCTGCTGCTGCGGCTTTGTAAGGATTGGAGAAATTCTCTTTGTAATTTCTCAAAATTTCAGCACGTTTTTCAGCTGCTTCTTCAGGGTTGGCTTCTTTGAGGGCTTTTAATTCACGACCATAAAGAATATTAATAGCACCATCAGCACCCATCACTGTAATTTCAGCACCTGGCCAGGCATAAACCACATCAGCTTTCAAGTGTTTGCTACCCATTGCGATGTAAGCGCCACCGTAAGCTTTACGGGTGATCACGGTGATGATCGGAACTGTTGCTTCCGAGTAAGCATAGAGAATCTTTGCACCATGGCGAATAATACCATTGTGTTCTGTCATTGTTCCAGGCATGAAACCGGGGCAGTCTGTAAAGGTTAAGACGGGGATATTGAAGGCATCGCAGAATCTCACAAAGCGTGCAATTTTGTCAGATGAGTTGATA
>CAYSFA010000204.1:0-4982 GCA_964430025.1 uncultured Anaerolineaceae bacterium
GTCCACGCCTGGGAAGAAACGGAATCTCCGTACGACCTGGTCGCCAAACTCTCCGAAGGTGCTGCCAACCAGAAGATCGGTATCAGTGATTTTGCACGCGCTTCAGTCCTGCTGGAGTTTCTGGAGCGTATGCCGGAGGCAACCTTCCAGTCAGCCACCCCGGTGCTGCGGGAACTCCGGATCATCAAGGATGAATGGGAAATCGAGCAGCAACGCATCGCATCGGAATTGACCGACCAGGCATGGGAAGAGTTCATCTCCACCGCCAAAAGGTCCACCGGTTCCGGCTTGAAGAGATCACGCTTCTGATCCCGGCTCAAACGCGGCCGGCTGGGGTGGTCTTTCAGAGAACGCCAGACCTCCCGCAAATGCGCAGCCGGGCCAGCCACGTAGAAAACAATCGGCATGGGCTGGTGCAGGCGCAGACGTTCGCCTTTGTCACTCAAAAACCACATCACCACGCCAGGCATCTGGGTGTTCTCGAACACATCCAGCATCCACCCGTTAACTTCCCGCATTCAACCTCCGTTGCAGGAGTTCCACCTCATCGCGCAAACGGCGCACCTCTTTGTGCTCTTCCAGCAACATCGCCACCAGAAATGTCTCCATCGGCAGTACATGTGTGGCATAAGCCGCCGCGGCAATATGCTGGCGCGCCAGGCTGAGCAATTCATCCAAAGCCAGCTGATCACTGCGCCGCAGCGCACGTCGGAAGCGCGAAAGGGACTGCTCCTCCTGCATGAAAACCTGTGTAATTGAGGGTACAGTACGTCCCATACCTACCTGCCTTTCTGAAGTTGTAAGGGTTGTTCACTCTCAAAGGATGGCAGCAGCGCTGCCTGCACCGGAAGCTGTAAGCGGTCTTCAGGGCTGAGTTCCATTTCCAGGCGCAGTTCCCCAACCTGGGCTTTCAACATATCGAACAACACCATGCGGTCCGCGCAAATCGTGGCAGGCAACCGTGTGCTCACTACCACCGGCGCCAGCTTGCTGAGCTGTTGCAAACGCCAGATCACCTGCCCCAGCAAGCGCTGGCTTTCCGGCAAGTTGACGTTCTCGTCATAAAAGGTTGCCAGCAGGTCAAACACCAGGGTCGGGTAAGGCTGTGGCAGCCATTCTTCCAGCAGCACATCCACCTGGTAACAGGTAAAGGCGCGCGAAAGCCGGATACGTTCCAGCACCTCACGCGGATTATGATGCAAACGACGTACGGCGTGCGCCACCGGGTAAGCATTAAAGCGATTACCTGCATCCAGCACACGCAAATCTCCTTGCAACGCCAGCCAGGCAGACAATTCCAACATCCAGTTGGAAGCAGCATGTTCACCCATTACCAGCAAAATCTGGTTGGGTAATTGAGAGGGAAATAAGTGTTTCATATTTCCATCATATCAATTGTAGAAAATATTTTCTATCCCACTTTTGATGATTTTTCGTTTAAAAGCGTTTAAATTTCGTTTATGCCTGGCGGAAGTGAGGCGTTACTCGAATTCTTCAAAATCCGGTTCCCCCAATAGCTGGCGCAGTGCCACCCGATTGGGTAACCCTAGTTTGGTGAGGATATTGTGCACGTGGCTGCGCACCGTCTCTGGGGCAATTTGCAAACGCGCCGCAATCTGATTGGTGCGAAGTTGCTTACACACCAGGGTTGCCACCTGCTGCTCACGTTCTGTTAATGCCTGCCATTTCTTGCGCGTGCGGCGTTCCATTTCCACCTCCCGGAGCTCACGTGCCAGCATCTCTGCCGCCGCTTCACGTGGTGTGGAGCCGCGGTAGCGTGCCAGACGCTCCAGAGAAACCAACAATTCGCCATCCCAGGCAAAGGATCGACACGTCGCCGAATTTTCTTCCGGACGAAGAAATTTTTGAAAAGTATGCCAGATACTCATACATTAATTTTATAGAACATTTGTTCTTTCGTCAAGAGGGATTCAGCGAATCGTTGTCACCAATTCCTCTTGACGAAAAACACCCCCGTGATAAAAGCCGTGCTTTATTCCTCTTCTTTAGGTCGAATAATGTAATAAGCAATCACACCCAAAACCGGAATGCCCAGAATGATCAGCACCCACAATGCTTTACTGATCGATGATAATTTCACGGTACGCAGGGAAAATAAAGCAACGATGCTGGCAACCATCCAACCTACAAACAGCAGGAAGAGAAGAACCTGCATAAACATATGTGCAAAACCAAATCCATAGTGAAACATATTTTTTTCCTTTGAACTGTATCTTGCCCTGATTATAAAGGCAAATTTGTTGTTTTTCGGTTAAGCGTATAACGGAACCCTATCATTTCATTGAAAAATCTCTCAGTAGAAAAAAGTATTGACGCATTCCTGAACCATGGGTAAAATTTCAGGCGAGTGATGAAGCTCACTCGGGAAACCAGACCGCCGCAAAGGCTGATAGCTTCTACCCAGTTTACTTGGGTAGATTTTTTTTAAAGGATCATTGTGGAAAAAATTCTGTGGATTTCAATCGGTGCAGTGTTGGGAGCAAATTTACGTTATTGGGTTGGTGATTGGGCTGCCCAGCGTTATGGCAGTGGCTTTCCCTATGGCACCATGCTGGTTAACTTAACCGGAAGTTTTTTATTAGGACTAATTGTCTCCCTTACCCTTGAGTATTTCATCATCGACCCACGATTGAGAATTCTACTCACCATCGGCTTCCTTGGCTCATACACCACTTTTTCTACGTTTGCACATGAATCGGTTACGCTGATCTCACAAGGTCAATGGTGGCTTGGGCTTCTCAATCTAGTTGGCACCAGCTTATTGGGTGCTTTATTTGCTGCTTTTGGTATTTGGTTGGGTAAGATTTTATAGCATAATCCAAAAATGATTAATCATTACTAACTTTTACAGTCACTCTCGATGATTGAATGATCATCGAAATTCCTTAACCTATAGGCGCGTTCTTTCATAGATTTTCTAAGATTGACACTAACGCTCATTTCCTGCGTATATTTATATGTAGCCACCAGAAAGGATTTGCCAATTATGAATTTAAGCCTCAAAAAGACAAACCGTTGCCTGTATTTTTTATTTGCCCTTATTTTACTTACCAGTTTATTTTTCTCCTCTACCCAACCCACCTCAGCCCAATCCCCATCAGGTCCTAGTGACCCCACCGAAGTAACCGCCTTTATAGATGGTGTCATGATTACATCCATGGAAAACAACCATGTCCCGGGTGCCGTAGTCGTGGTTGTGAAAGATGGGGAAGTGTTTTTTGCCAAAGGCTATGGCTATGCTGATCTGGAAGAAAAAATTCCTGTCGATCCTGCCACCACCCTTTTCCGACCTGGTTCTGTTTCCAAACTATTCACCTGGACAGCCATCATGCAATTGGTGGAAGCAGGAAAACTTGACCTGGATGAAGACGTCAACACTTATCTTGACTTTGTAATCCCTGACACCTTTCCCGAACCAATCACGCTGCGGAATATCCTCTCCCATACAGCCGGATTTGAAGACCAAGGTGATGGTCTTTTTAAGATTGATGCTTCAAAAGTAAGCTCCCTTGAAACATACGTAAAAGAGAATCAACCAGCTCGTGTCTTTCCTCCCAGAAAATATGGTGCTTATTCCAATTACGGCTCAGCACTAAGCGGTTATATTATTGAGCGAGTATCTGGAATGCCTTTCGAAGATTACATTGCAGAAAAAATCCTGAAACCATTAGAAATGAACCACTCAACCTTTGAGCAGCCTTTACCTCCCTCGCTAAGCAATGATATGGCCGAAGCATATAACTATGTCAATGCAGAATATGTCAAAGGCAGTTTCGAATTCGTCGTAGGAACTCCTGCAGGCGCGTTAAGTGCTTCCGGGCTGGATATAGCCAATTTCATGATAGCCCATTTGCAAAATGGAAAATTTGGGGCCACACAAATCTTATCACCGGAAACAGCTCAACAAATGCACAGCCCGCTCTACCGCCCTGATCCTCGTTTGGATGGTATGGCACACGGCTTCTTTTTCTCAACCATCAATGGGCAGTCAACTCTCTCTCACGGGGGAGATACCAGTCTCTTCCACTCGCAATTGGCCCTGGTCCCTGAAGCACAACTTGGTTTTTACGTCTCCACCAATGGCGTTAATGGAGGCCTGGTCGTTGAAGATTTGGTCAATGCATTTTTCGATCATTACTTTCCCCCGCAGGAAAGGTCATCCTTGACCCCAACCACCGATTATGCAGAGCGGGCAGACCAATATTCAGGATCATATTTTCTGGCCAGGTCAAATTTCACTACAATTGAAAAAATACTTACGCTCCTTTCAACGGTTACGATAAACACTACCGAAGATAAGGTATTGGTCAACTCTGGTGGTGAGATCATCCCTTATGTTGAGGTCGAACCCGGCTTGCTGGTTAATCCCAACGAACCTTCCGATAAACTGGTGTTGAAAACAGACGGCGACCAAATTACATTATCTCCACCCTTACCCTTCGTTTTCATCAAACTGCCCTGGTATCGAACCATGCCAATACATGCACTTATTCTGGTAGGAGGGGCGATTCTTTTCCTCGTTGCGATAATTGCCTGGCTGGTGGATTTCTTCCGCGGATTAAGAAAAAAGGATAATAGAACTCTGTTGGCTCGTTTGGCACGTTTAAATGCATCCTTGTTTGGTGGTCTCTACCTTTTCTTCATTGTTTCCTTTGGTTCAATCTTTATGGATATAAACCCGGCGTTTGGTGTGCCGGACGTATTTTTTGAAATGCCAGCCAATTTTGATTTACTCTTGTTCATCCCTGTTCTACTTGCAATTCTTGGAATACTTATGCTGGGATTTGCTTTAATTGCCTGGAACAAGCGTTTCTGGAATGGAAAAAGCCGAATCCGTTACACGGTTCTGACCATCTTTGGTGTGACCACCCTCTGGTCACTTTATTTCTGGAATTTACTCTTCTAGTATCAATAAAAAAACAACTTCAAATCCGGGCGGAGGCTAATCAGGCAAGATCTCT
>CAYSFA010000205.1:0-3373 GCA_964430025.1 uncultured Anaerolineaceae bacterium
CAACGTTAAATGGGTTAGCCTTGCCCCACGTTTTGTTGGTGATTTTGAAAAAGGTGTCGATTATATTGGTGATTTAAGCAAATTTGAAGAAGACATCAAAGGTCATGCAGCCATAGCCCGCAAGTTTGGACCCTATAAAATCAGCTTACATTCTGGTTCAGATAAGTTTAGTATTTATCAAATCGCTGCAAAAGCGACTAGAGGTCTGGTTCATTTGAAAACCGCAGGGACCAGCTATCTGGAAGCCTTACGAACGATAGCTGATCTGGATCCTGTGTTCTTCCAAAGTATCTATCGCTTTTGTCTGGATCGTTACGAAACCGATCGGGTCAGTTACCACGTCTCTGCCCAGATTGATCTTGCCCCAAAAGCAGATTCCGTGGGAAACTGGCTTGAATTATTGGATCAGTTTGACGCACGCGAAATTTTACATGTTACATTTGGATCGGTATTAAATGAAAAAGATTCCAAAGGTGAATTAGTATTCTTCGATCGGCTAATTGATTTATTAAAAGAAAATCCTGGGGTATATGCCAAAAATCTTGAAAAACATTTTCTTCGACACCTTACTCCATTTATTGAGGAATAATAGAAGGTAAATAATGATGAACAATTTTTTTTCTGAACAACAAAAATTAGAAAACCTAACAGCAGTCGTGACTGGAGGTGCAGGTGTATTGTGTGCCGCAATGTGTAAAGAATTAGCTTCTGCTGGTGCTGCCGTGGCAATATTGGATCTCAATGAACAGGCTGCTCAAAAATTGGCTTCAGAAATTAGAGAAGAAGGTGGAAAAGCAATCGGATTAGCGTGCAATGTGCTTGATAAAGAAAACATTCAAATGATTGCAAATAAGGTGCTTGATTATTTTGGACACATAGATATTCTCATTAATGGTGCCGGTGGAAATAAACCACAAGCAACCACCAGCCAGGATATGAAATTTTTTGATCTCCCAGCAGATGCTTTTCGATGGGTTTTCGATTTGAATATGCTTGGTACCATTCTGCCTACCCAGGTGTTTGCCAAAATCATGTCAGATCAGAAAAGCGGTGTAATTCTAAATATTTCGTCGATGAATGCATATCGACCACTCACCCGTATCCCAGCGTACTCAGCCGCCAAAGCAGGAGTTAGTAATTTCACCCAATGGTTGGCTGTTCATCTGGCACAGGAATACTCCCCGAATATTCGCGTGAATGCCATCGCCCCCGGGTTTTTCCTGACTGAACAAAATCGCTTCTTATTAACGGACAAAGATTCTGGAAATCTAACCAAACGCGGTCAAACGATTATCGATCACACTCCCATGGGACGCTTTGGTACTCCAGAAGATTTAATAGGAGTAGTTTTATGGCTGGTTTCACCGGCATCTTCTTTCGTCACCGGTGTAGTTGTACCCATTGATGGTGGTTTTTCAGCTTTTAGTGGAGTTTGATTATGGTAATAGGAAAAGGTAATCCTCAACTCTCAATAAGCGAAGAAGATATTCGTTCCATTTTTTCTGACTCCTTAGCAACCGCTGAATTAGATGGAAAAAAGGTCTTAATCCTCATTCCGGATGGCACCCGGACCATGCCCATGCCATTAATGTTTGATCTTTTTGAACATCACCTTGGAAATCGTGTATCTAAATTGGATTACCTGGTTGCATTAGGAACCCATCAAGCAATGAGTGATACCCAATTGAGCAAGTTAGTGGGAAGGCCTGTGGTGAATGGCAAGGCTGGTTCCAGCACAATTTTCAACCATCTATGGCAATATCCAGAAACATTTATGGAGATTGGCACCATTTCATCTCAGGAAGTAAAGCAGATCAGTAACAATTTGCTTGAGATGGAAGTCCCGGTTCGATTAAATAAACTCATTTACGAATACGATCATTTGATGATTTGTGGGCCGGTTTTCCCTCACGAAGTAGTAGGATTTTCAGGAGGAAATAAATACTTCTTTCCTGGAATAGCAGGAGCAGAAATCATCAATTTCACTCATTGGCTGGGTGCATTAATCACCAATTATGAAATTATTGGGGCTGGATATACTCCAGTCCGGGCCATTATTGACCGAGCAGCTTCGTTTATCGACCGACCCGTTACTTGTTTTTGCCTGGTAGTTACTCACGATAAAACCCACGGATTATTTTATGGTTCTGCCCAGGAAGCCTGGCAGGCTGCTTCTGAATTATCTTCTCAAGTCCACATCAAATACGTGGAAGAACCATTCAAAAAAGTCATCTCCGTTATGCCGACTTTGTATGATGATATGTGGACTGCTGCCAAAGGCATGTATAAGATGGAACCCGTCATGGCGGATGGTGGCGAAGTGATAATCTATGCACCTCACATCGATGAGGTGAGTTACACCCATGGAAAAATCCTGGATAAAATTGGATACCACTGCCGCGATTTCTTTGTGAAACAATGGAATCAATATAAGGACTACCCCTGGGGAGTGCTGGCTCATTCCACACATTTGCATGGATTAGGCACGTTTGATCCAATGATGAATATAGAAAAAGCAAGAGTAAATGTAACTTTAGCCACAAAAATTCCTTCAGAACGTTGTAAGAAAATTAATTTAGGCTATTTGGATCCTTCTACGCTCATTATCGAAGAGTGGACTAACCGTGAAGCTGAAGGAATCCTGGTCGTCCCACGAGCTGGTGAAATGCTTTACCGGCTCAAGAATGCTACTATCAAACCCCAGATCTGAAGAAGGTGAGATATGAAATATAAAATTGGAATTGTTGGTTTAGGGGTTATGGGCCAGAACTTAGCCCTTAATATGGAAAGAAATGGATTCCCCGTAGCAGGATTTGACCTTGATAAGAAAAAAGTTAATCATTTCCTAACAAACGAAGGAAAAGGAAAAAACATTATCAGCATAGATAGCATCCCCGCCATGATTGAAGTTCTGGAAAAACCAAGACGAATCTTAATGATGGTGCCTGCCGGGAAACCAGTGGATTCAGCTATTCAACAGATCAAACCTCATCTTGAAAAGGGTGATATTCTGATCGATGGTGGCAATTCCTTCTTCTTAGATACAGAACGAAGAGCCCAAGAATTAGAAGCAGATGGTCTTAATTATGTTGGTGCTGGTGTTTCTGGCGGAGAAGAAGGCGCGAAATGGGGTCCCGCCATTATGCCTGGTGGACAAGAAGAAGCCTGGGAAGCACTTTCTCCAATCTTTTATGCAATCGCTGCCAAAGCCGAAGATGGCCTACCTTGTGTGGAATACATTGGACCTCGTGGCGCTGGTCATTATGTGAAAATGGTACACAATGGGATCGAATATGGGGATATGCAATTAATTGCCGAAATATACGATATCCTGCATCGTGGCGTAGGATTGACAAACCAGGAACTGCACGAA
>CAYSFA010000205.1:3383-4952 GCA_964430025.1 uncultured Anaerolineaceae bacterium
CAGCGATGATCTAAAGTTAAAAATATTTTACCATTCAATCTTATCTCATTGAAATCACCGCAGATATCTTCAAGAAGATCGACTCGGACACAGGAGCACATGTAGTTGACATCATTTTGGATGAAGCGCAACAAAAAGGGACCGGTAAGTGGACCAGTCAAAACGCTTTGGATTTAGGAGCACCGATCCCTACAATTCACGCAGCATTGGTTGGCAGGACAATTTCAGCCTTGAAATCAGAAAGAGTTTTGGCTTCAAAAATATTAAATGGTCCTACCCCTACTTTCAATGGTGATCGGGAACAACTAATTAAAGCCGCAGAAAATGCCCTTTTTGCCAGCAAAATAACTTCCTATGCCCAAGGGATGGGATTATTAAAATTAGCATCAAAAGAATATAACTACCAACTCAAATTGGGTGAAATTGCCAAAATCTGGCGGGCAGGTTGTATTATCCGGGCAAGTTTATTGTCTGAAATTATGGCAGCTTATCAAAGAGAACCAAACTTAGAAAACTTAATGCTGGATGTTTATTTCAAACAGGCGATTGAATCTCGCCAGGCTGATTTACGATTGGTTGTAAAAACCGCCATAGAAATGGGAATTTCAGTACCTGCATTAAGCGGATCACTAGCTTATTTTGATGCTTATCGAAGTGATCGCTTACCAGCCAACCTCACTCAGGCACAACGTGATTATTTCGGCGCTCATACTTATCGAAGAATAGACAGAGATGGTGTTTTTCATACCCAATGGATTGAGGGAGAAGAATAAAATGCAATATGGATTGAATATATTAGAAAAAGCTGAACTGGATTTTCTTTCATTAGGAGCATTGGTACACCGCCTTGATCCGGGGATTGTTCCCTTCAGAAAGGCAACCCAATGTCAAATCCATGTAAGTGGCGGAGAATTCAATTGCGCGGCAAACCTGGCGGATTGTTTCCAGTTGAACACTGGAATAGCTACTGCAATGGTCGATTATCCAATCGGTGATTTGATTGCTGAACGGGTTAAAGCGATGGGAGTCAGACCTTTCTATAAACATTTCACCCACAATGGTGTTAACGGCCCTAATATGGCAACAGTATACAGTGATCGTGGATATGGAGTGAGGGCACCAGTAGTTTTCTATAATCGCTCTAATGAAGCTGCTGCCCAATTAAAACCTGGAGATATCAACTGGGAAAACATCTTTTCCCGAGGTGTTCGCTGGTTTCATAGTGGCGGTATATTCGCAGCCCTTTCTGAGAGTACAGGTGAAGTTATCATCGAAGCCATGCAGGCAGCCAAAAAAGCCGGAGCGGTGGTTTCTTTCGATCTCAATTACCGTGCCAAATTATGGAATATTTGGGGTGGACAGGAAAAAGCTCAATCGGTTTTAAGGCGAATTATGCAATATGTTGATGTTTTAGTAGGCAACGAAGAAGATCTACAATTGGGTTTGGGGGTGAAAGGCCCTCAGGTGGCAGCTAAATCGAAATTAGACCCGAGCGTCTTTTTTGATATGATCACCAACACACTAGATTTATTTCCACAAATAAAAATTATCGCCACCACACTACGGGAA
>CAYSFA010000206.1:0-4945 GCA_964430025.1 uncultured Anaerolineaceae bacterium
TAGGGGTAAGGCTTGTCCTTACCCCACACAAACCAAAAGGATAAAAAAATGGAAAAAATAAAACTCTTATTAACCTCACGTAAATTTTGGGCTGCCTTCGTCGGGCTGCTCTTCCTGGTGGTCAAAAATTTTGACCCGACCTTCGACATCCCCGAAGGAGAAACGGTGGCATTTGTCTCCATGTTGGCAGCTTACATCCTCGGGGTGGCCGTGGAAGATGGATTGCGCAAGTAGGGGGGTGATAGGTCGTCTTGAGAGCGATGTGCCCCGATAATGTAGGGGCGTATGGATGTACGCCCCTACATGTAATTTTCAAATCATGTACAAGAAAGGATTACCTATGTTTCATCAATATTGTCTGGGGGTGGATGTTTCATCCTGGCAAACGACCGTGGATTGGAATACCCTGTACAACAACGGGGTTCGTTTTGCCATGGTGAAAGCCGCGCAGGGCAAGTACCTGCAGGATCCTATCTGCCCCACTCACTTAAAAAACGCCAGAGCTGCCGGCATAATCACCGGTGTGTACCACTGGATGGACCCGGCCAACAAACCTGAAGAGCAGCTCACCAACCTAAGCTCCCGGCTAGCAGGCCTGGATTTCGACTTTATGGCACTGGATGTGGAACAATACTGGTCGGATTGGCTGGAATGGAAAAACGGTTCGATCAAATCCCGGTTTACCCCCAAACTGATCAGTGATCGTGCTTTGGCCAGTGCCACTTTGATGCGTGATCAGTTCCAAAAGCCAGTGCTGATCTACACACGTGCCAGCTTTGTCAAAGAATACGCACCACAGATGTCCGCCTGGTTGAAAGACTGGCCGTTGTGGTTGGCGCATTACCCTTATCGAAGTGGAAAAATCAACCTGACCTGGAAGCAATTGAAAAACGAATATGCTCCCCTCATTCCGGGGCCAGCTCTCCCGCAGGGTTGTGCGGACTGGAAATTCTGGCAGTTCAGTGGGGATAAATTCATCCTGCCCGGCGAACAAACCGCCCTGGACCTCAATTTTTATCATGGCAGCTTACAGGATCTGCAAGCCTGGTTGGGGCAGCCGGTTACACCGCGGGAATTGAGCCTGGAGGAAAAACTGGAAGTACTCTGGAACGCCTATCTGGCGAACCGCAAGGAGGTCAGCCATGCCTGAACGGAAAAGAAAACAGCCTGCAGTGCTGAACCCCAAAAAGAATCACAACCACCAGGCAATTCCTGAGCAGGTTGTGCGAATTGCCAGCGAGATAGGCCTTGCATTGGAAGGTTTACTGGATTGGAAAGTTTACCCGAATGGAAAAGTGGTGCTGATTGCCCCGAATGGGATGAAGTTTGTGGTGGAAGCACCACCGACCGAAACAACACCCGGCACGACCCCTCCTATTAAAGGCTCTATTAAAGGAAAGAGCAAACCCAAAGCGTTGGAGGTGAACAATGAGTGACAGTCTGACTACACTGATCAGCCGCTTGCGGGTTCTACTGCAGGATGTGGACGGAGATATCTGGTCTCAGGGGCTGCTGGAGGAATGCATCCGCTCTGCCCTGGCAGAAATCCAGACAGTCTGCCCATATCCTCTAACACTCAGCGGGTTGGATGACGCACTCGAAACCACCCTTGATCAGGAGATCAAGCTTACCCCGTTGTTGCTGCAACTGGCTCAACAGCAGGCATTAACGCAGCGTCAGGTGGAACGCAGTGAGACCTTCCATCCGGACCCGACCAAACAGTCCACCAGTATGGTGCAATTGCTCGATCGGCAGGGTCTTAGTGAGGTGATGGAGAAGGTCAGGCGTTACTTCTTACAGCGCAGCACCACCAGCCCATACTAGTTAAGAGAGACCCGTCTGGAAACAGATGGGTCTCCAAAGGTATCAGAAAGGAGGTTGATATTTGATGATTCGATTAAGTATAAAAATCAACCAGGATGAAATTGTTTTACATGGGGAAGGAACGACTTCCCCGATACAGGGTTGCGTACGGCAACCCACCCAATTCTTATCATCCGGGCATTGTCTGGAGAAGCTCGACCTGGTCTTACAGGGCAGCCAGTCGCAACTGCGGGTGGTGATTACCCGGCTGCAAACGCTGCTGGAGCGCATCCGGTTGGGACATGATGTCTGGTTGCTGCTCACCCCGGACCACACCTCGGAACCCTATCAGAGCCGACTGGTGGGGGGCAGCTTTGGCTGGATATTGAACAGCATCAAACCGAAGGGAATTGGCATTCGTCTGGAGCTGGAACGGCAGGATTACTGGCAGCTCCCCTGGCGAAGCCTGGCACTCAGCAATGTGCACGGAAGTGCGCTGGAGGATGGCATCCAGATCGATAACCGTTGTGACAGCCAGAGCGGAAAGCAAAACTGGTGTTGGCTGGCCGGGGAGGCACTTTTGGGGGATTTGCCTGCTCCGATACGGGTACGAGTACGCCATGATATCGGCCTGCCCCAGAATATTGACAGGGTGATGATCGGGTTAAATGCAGGTCGCACAGCCCCCCTGGCGGTGTTGGAAGGCGAACAAGCCGACAGCACCCTCAATTTTGGCAGCGTCATGGATCCTGACTGCCATGCGGGTGCGTATGGGTTGGTGCAGTGGAACAGTACCAATGCCTTAAAAATCCTTTCCTGGATGCTGCCCGGAAGCCAATTTCAAGGGCTGGCAGGCAGGCAGCTACGTCCTCTGGTGCGGCTGATCAACCCACTCAGTATGAAGGAAGGCACCTGGATTTCCTGGAAGTTATTCCATGGGGGGCTGGTGTATCAGAGTGGCAGTTATGAATTGACCATTGATCGCGCCCTGCAACTCCTGCCTGCCATCCAACTGCCCAGGTTACACGGATCGCAAGACAGTTGGGCTGATCTGCGTCTGGAAATGCACGCGCAAAACCGCCTGGCTGGCTCTACCGAGCTGGCGATTGACTGTATTTTCCTGTTCTTCACGGATGGATGGCGGCAATTTATCGCCGCACAGGGTGGAAGGCTGGCTTTTGGAGAAGAATTGATCGATCAGGGAGACCTATCCCAACCCTATATTCACATCACACATACTGCCAGTGACCAGCACGCTTTTCAGGCGCATGGAAACGGGTTGTGGTTGGTCCCAGGGGAAGATCACCTTGTGCAGCTATTGTGGGATATCGGGCTGGAGATGCCGATGGACATGAGCTGTCATTTACGGTTGGAGTATCAGCCGCGTACCAGGATGTTAACATGAAATTGCAATTCAGCTTTGAAGAGAATGGGATACAAGCCAGCCTGCCTGCTCAGCTAGCTTGGCAGGTTGATCAGTTGGTCTGGGCGTTACCGGGTGGTGCACGCACGGCCAGGCTTCAGGCAGTAGTCAAACATCCTGAGCTGATCCAGCCTGAGCTCTTTCGCAATTGGTTGGGCAAAGCTGTCTGCGTCCACCATCCGAAAGGAGAAGTGTGGTGGCATGGCTGGGTTTCGCAAATTGATTTGGAGGTGGGGCGGGTCAGGTACCGCTGGAACGTGGATCAGGTGGTCAGCCGGGTAACGGCGCGCTATCCGAGCGTCAGCACTGCCCTAGACCCCTACCACGCCTGGGCTTATAGTGATTGGGTGGAGGATGACGTGCTCATGGATGGGTTGGGGGCTAAAGAGCAAATCATCAGCCTTTCGTTTGGGGATTTGAGCAGTGCCGGGCAAGCCGCCGTGCAACATCTGCACAGGCACAACCGTATTAGCGAACGCACTTCCATTTTAACGCAGCCAGCGGAGGTGGCGCGGATTGTGTTGCAGGCAAGTGGGTGGTGGCAGCGATTGGATTGGCGGATGGATCAATCCGAAGGTGGGTTGATCGCCCATTTACCAGGTGGAAAAAGCCAGCAGCTCTTCGGGTTAAGTGGACTGGCCAGGCTGTCGCAAAGCTTTCTGTGCAACCAGGCGGATTTTGCGCTGGGTCAGATCTGCCTTCGCATGGCGATTGTTGGCAACCCACAGGACACGGTGTGGGTAAGGTTGTATAGTGATGCTTCCGGACAGCCAGGAACGCTGCTGGCAGGCAGTTCCCTGCCGGCTTACCAGTTGCAGGGCGGCTGGCAGTGGTTGACCTGGGAACTGGATGCTCCCTTTCCGCTGAACCAGGGGCAGCGTTATTGGCTGGTGGTGGAACGGAGTGGCTCTTTGGATTCCGTGAACAATTACAGCCTGGAAACGGATGATGGGCGTGGATACGCCGATGGCGCGTTATTAAGTTGGAACGGTAGCAGTTGGATCAGCCTGAATGAGGATGTGCGCTTTGCCTTACTCGCGGTACGTGAGACCAGCCAGCTGATCGAAGAAGTTGGGCAGAAGGCTGTGGCTGACGAGGTGTTGGGTGGTGTGCAGGTCTGGAAGGAGAGCGGTCTGTTTCTACCTCGTTTGCGAACCCCCGAAAAAACCCGCCTAGAAAGAATGCTGGAGTGGCTGCAGTTAGGCTGCGAGGACAAAACGCCATTGAGTGCCTTGGTGAATGCGTCCCGAACATTGGAGGTTTTTCCTATCCCCCGCGTCGCGTCGCAACCCATACAACTCGATCTACAAGGCAGGTTCAACGCGCCAGGTTGTGCAGACATGCCGGTACCGTTGGATTTATTGGGGAGGTTATTCTACCTGCCGATGCAAATCAATCGACAACCACAGGTGCTCAGTGGTCTGCGATGGTCACCGAAAACAGGCTTATTCCCCCTGATCGAACTGTAAATAACTTCCTGATCAGGCCGTTTGATAGGCGGCCTGGTCAGGGTATTTTTTTTGATGAGCTTAACGTGGTTCTACCACCAATTTGATTGCGGTACGGATTTTCCCTTCTATTTCCACATCCACAAATTCGGGAAAAAACACAATGTGGATATTTTCTTCCGCTAGATAGCCTTTTGCCAGTACCAGCGCTTTGATTGCCTGGTTGACCGCTCCGGCGCCAATCGCCTGGACCTCTGCATGCTTGTGTTCC
>CAYSFA010000207.1:0-4822 GCA_964430025.1 uncultured Anaerolineaceae bacterium
CGATGTCCGCATCATCAGCGCCACCAACTACGGCCCCGAGCTGCTGGTGCAGGAAAAATCCTACGAGTGGGACTGGACGCTGGGAGAGATCGTCACCGCCTTCTGTGATGCAGGCATGCGTATCGAGTTTCTGCACGAATACCCACAATATTTTTACAGTGGTTACACACCCTACGATGTGGAAGAGAATAAGGTAGAACTTTATCCGTGCACCTTTAGCCTGAAAGCATCCGCAAGATGAGTGAAATTGAGAGTGATATGATCCTCCTTCGCAAGGTAATGGATAACGACCTGCCTAATTTCTTTGGCCACCAGGAAGATCCGGATGCCAATCAGATGGCAGCCTTTACCTCCAGAGACCCATCTGACCAAGAGGCATTCAATTCACACTGGCAAAAAATTATGGTTGATGAAACAGTTATCATCCGTACAATCATTTATCAAGGACAAGTGGTGGGGTATGTTCTGAGTTATATTGATGAAGGAAACCCGGAAGCTGGATACTGGATTGGTAAGGAATTCTGGGGAAGGGCAATAGCGACCAAAGCGCTTGCTGAATTCTTATCAACCGTAAACACGCCCCGCCCCATCTTTGCCCGTACAGCCAAAGACAATCTGGCTTCTAAACGAGTGTTGGAAAAATGTGGCTTTTGTGTTATCAAAGAATTGAAAAGTTTTGCTAATGCGCGTGGCGAAGAAATTGACGAATTGTTGCTCGTGTTGTTAGAGTAGGGTTTTATCCATCTTGCCACGTTTATAAAAAAACGAGGTGAATTATGCAAAAACTAAAAGGAAAAATAGCCGTAGTTACTGGTGCCAGCCGAGGGGCGGGACGGGGGATTGCACTGGTGTTAGGTGAAGCCGGGGCAACGGTGTATGTCACCGGTCGTAGTGTGCGGGAATCCAGTTCAAGGCCTGAGCTACCAGGCACGACCATCGATGATACTGCGGAGATGGTGATAGCACGTGGAGGGGTAGGTATCCCTGTGCGTTGTGATCATACAATCGATGAGGAAGTGGAAAGTCTGTTTCAAAAAGTCGAAGCGGAACAGGGCAAGCTAGATATCCTGGTTAATAACGTTTGGGGTGGGTATGAGAAAGATCCGGATGGCTTATTTCCAGGTCCATTTTGGGATCAACCCATGTGGCGCTGGGATGCTATGTTTGTTGCCGGGGTACGTGCCCACTACTCTGCCAGTAGAATCGCTGCCAGAATCATGCTCCCTCAAAAACAAGGGCTGATTGTTAACACCACTTTTTATGATCGTGGCAAATATTTTCAGCCGCTTTCTTACTTCCTGGCGAAGAACACCATCAACCAGATGGCGTATGGGATGGGGTTGGAACTTCGTGAACACAACATCGCTGCCATCGCGCTTTCCCCCGGCTGGATGCGCACAGAAGCAGTTTTGGCAAGCATCGCACCCAACGCAAAACCCTCTCCTGAAGAATATGACCAGACAGAATCGGTCGAATATATTGGCAGGGCTGTTTTGGCTTTAGCCACCGACCCGCAAGTGATTAACAAGAGTGGACAAATCTGGACGGCTGGGGATCTGGCACGAGAATATGGATTTACCGATGTTGATGGCCGACAGATTGCCCCTTTTCGTTTGCCAGATGAGTTTTTAATGGATTAAGATTAAAGATGATATGAACAACAACCTTGAAACCTACCATTTAGGGAAGAATTCATAAGAGAGGTTTAGAATGAATAAAATCACAAGTTTGACGACACCGGATGTTAATCACCCTACACCGGACAATACTTTTTTCTGGCAAGAGGAGAAAACGGATCATTTGGCTTTAATTTTACCTGGGTTAAATTACACCTGTGATATGCCATTGTTGTATTACTCTGCACAATTATTGGTGGCAGATGGGGCAGATGTCTTGCAGGTGAAATACGATTACACCCAAAACCCGCAAGGCAAACCAGTGCCCTTGCAGGAAAAAGTGGCACAATTGGAAAAAGATGTGATCGATATCACGAAAGTGGCATTGGAACAACGTAAATATGAGTACCTGACCATCATTGCAAAATCTCTTGGGACTTTAGCTGTGCCAGCATTGCTGAAAACCGATTTCTCCGCGCAGGTGAAAACCTGTGTTTATTTGACGCCAATTTTGAAGGAATTAGTGTCACAAAAGTCATTGATTCAATCCTATTCAAAAAATCTCTTTGTGATCGGCACCAGTGACCCCTATTATGATCCTGAATTGATTAGGGAGTTGATCAATGCTCAGGGTGATAATTTTATGATTATTGACGGCGTCAATCATAGTCTGGAGTTTCCAGGGGATCCCCTCGCTTCATTAAGAGTGCTGGATGAAGTGGCTCGCAAGCTGGAAACATTCCTGAAATTGTAAGCCAGGTGGTTCCGGAGCGTCCTGAGTTATTGTAGAGGGGAAATAAATCAACGCTACCGCTCAAAGAAACCATCGATTTAAGGTTGTAAATCGACTTGGTGGAAAATGACAAAATTGTATAGTTTAAAGCCAGAGAGCAAAATCAACAGGGATTTTGTATTATTCATAAAGGTAAAAATGGAATCAAAAACTGAAAAAAAACAGATTGTATCCATCCTCAGTATTTTTATTGTAGCTTTTTTAGTGGCTTTGGTGGGTTTTTATACTGAGAATAATGGTTTTGTGGTTGCAGGAGGTATTTTCTTGTTGGTGGGCGTGGTGATGGGGATCAAGCATATCACTACGAAAAATTCTGGGTAATGATCAGAATGAAAGCTCAAAATAGCGAACTGTCCAGGAGTAAATAATGTATGGATTGATTGGAAAAATGATTGCAGTGCAAGGGAAGCGGGATGAATTGGTATCCATTCTGCTGGATGGTATGCAGGATATGCCGGGCTGCTTGAGTTATATCGTTGCCCTCGATCCTACAGACTCGAATGGGATTTGGGTAACTGAAGTGTGGCAGGATCAAGCCAGCCATCAAGCTTCTTTGACATTACCTTCAGTTTAGAGCGCTATTGCGCGGGGAAGGCCGATGATTGCAGGGTTTGGAGAACGCTTTGAAACCACCCCGGTCGGTGGTGTTGGTCTACTGGCTTGAGCATGCCCGACAAAACACCATGGTCAAATTTCTTTATAAGGAAAAAACAACCCTGGCGAATCAATTTTCGCCAGGGTTGTTTTTTGGTTCTTTATCCCTTCTTGATCGGCATATATAGGTCGAGTGTCATGATTATTTCGCTATCCTGATTGTTCTTGGCCAAATGTTCTTCCAGCCATTGATGAGAGCCTAAAGAATAATCATTAGCGTCTACCCATTGCACTAATGCCTTCCAGCTGCCTGGAATATCTACCCAGGGTTCTTTAACCGGGCAAATCAGGGCAGCATATAATCCTTTTTCCAAATGGCGAATTCGGGAGCCTTCCACTGGTTTCGTATCCGCGTCCACCACCATGCAGGCATCGTAACCATAATTCGGGCTGCCTTCCGCCGGATCTGGGTTGTTGTATCCAAAAATGCGACCGTGTTGATCGTGTTGCTTTGCCCAAGCATGTAGCAGGGTTAATGCCTGGTCTTCGGGTTCAGTTCCATAGCCATTGAAACAAATCAGGGTCATGGGTTCCAGCGTAACAATTCGTACAGGTGTTTCTTTCATTTTCTACTCCATAAAAACATTTCCTCGAGGTTAAATTCAGTATAATTTGAATAGATGACATCTTGTGTCAGGTATTAAGAATGATTTTTAAACCATGTGAGGATTTGTGCGTGCTGACCGTTTACTATCTCTGATGATGTTGCTGCAATCTAAAGGGATGATGACTGCTGCCGACCTGGCAAATGAGCTTGAAGTGACCGAGCGTACCATTTATCGGGATGTGATTGCTCTCAGTACTGCTGGCATTCCTGTTTACACCACCAAAGGTCCGGGGGGAGGAATTGGGTTGGTGGAGGAATATCGCAACAGCCTGACAGCCTTAAAGCCTGAAGAAGTTCGTGCTTTGTTCTTGCTGGAAATTCCACCAGCTCTGGAACAATTGGGGGTTGGTGAAACCGTTCGCAAAGCGCTGTTAAAACTTTCATCCGCTTACTACGCAAAACCAGGAGTAGAGAAAGGGGAACAATCTGTAAAAATCATGCTTGATCCGTATGATTGGCACCAAAGAGATGAATTACTTCCCTGGTTGAAAACCTGCCAGGACGCCCTCAACCAGAACCGGATGCTGGAACTTGTCTACAAATCTGATTTCAACGCAATGCTTGAAATGAACGTTGGCCCATTGGGTCTTGTCGCAAAATCGCAACGCTGGTATTTGGTGGTGTTGCGTGGAGACCATTACCGGACTTTGCAAGTATCTAAGATCCATAGTGCAAAAGTCTCGACCCGAGTTTTTGAAGCACCTCCTGATTTTAAACTGGCTGCCTATTGGAAGGATTGGTGTAAGAAACGAGAGAAAGACCAGCCAGTGTTCCAGGTGCGCGCAAAGGTAACCAAAATGTTGGCAACTATCCTCG
This sequence comes from uncultured Anaerolineaceae bacterium, assembly GCA_964430025.1. Taxonomy (GTDB): domain Bacteria; phylum Chloroflexota; class Anaerolineae; order Anaerolineales; family Anaerolineaceae; genus UBA6170. The sequence continues at coordinate 4,487 of CAYSFA010000207.1, forward strand.
AACAAAAACGCCCCGCCACATTAATGGAACCTCCCATGGCGGGAGAAATCCAATGGGTGGAGATTACACTTGAATATGAGAGCTTTGAAGAAGCACGTCGGATGATTTTGGGGTATGGTGGAGCCATTAAGGTGCTGGAACCTTTGTCACTGCGAAAAAGTGTTCAGGATTTTGCAACCCAAACCGTAGAAATATATAAATAACGATACGAATGTTGAAAAAACCATCCACATGGATGTTATTTCTATTGACATTTATTATATTTGCTATATAATAATAAAATAATCATCTATTTACCATCTATATGGATGGAAAGAGGTAATATGAAAAAACAAA
>CAYSFA010000208.1:0-4758 GCA_964430025.1 uncultured Anaerolineaceae bacterium
TTTGCCCAAACACGACCAACATAATCTTCCAAAAGGAATTGTGCTTCGTATGCCAGGGTACCACCGGAGAATAAACCACGGAAGTATTTCTGCCCTTTTGCAAATTTATCAATTGCCAATGTTGGTGCATTAGAAAGATCAGGCATTTTGTTGGCTAATTCAACAGCTAAAGCGGCTGCATCATCCATCCCGGTTGCAAACCACAGGTTGCCATCACGGCGCATGGTGGGTTTTCGGGCGATGAAATTAATCACAACTGGTTTGTTGATCTTGCGAGCCTGGCGGATAACTTTCTCAGCCATTTTTGGCGCAGGTGGCTTGGATACCAGGGTGATCACCTTGGTACCAGGATCACGTGCTAAGACATCCATTGCCATCAGGAAGGTGGCTGCACCAATCGGTTCTTTCAAATCTCGACCACCGGTTCCAATACCATGGGTTATACCACTGCCTAATTGATGAATTCGGGTGGTTACCTGTTGTAAACCTGTTCCAGCAGCAGCGACTACCCCAATTGGGCCTTTGCGAATTCTGTTTGCAAATCCCAATCCATTACCACTGATCATTGCAGTACCACAGTCCGGGCCCATTACCAATAAACCCTTTTCTGCAGCTTTTGCTTTTAAGGCGACTTCATCTTCGACCGAAACATTGTCACTGAACAAGAAAACATGTTTGCCCAGGTCAAGTGCCTGACGTGCAACGCTGGCTGCAAAACGTCCAGCTACAGAGATCAAAACCCAGCTGGCATCCGGCATCATTTCTGCTGCACTGGCTAAGGTTTTTGGTCGGTATTCCTGGTCAGCGTTTGACCGTTTTCTGGTCAATAACTCGTCGACCTGGCCAATCGCTCCTAAAGCGGTTTCTTCATCGGCTGCCCGCACAACAATCACGAGATCATCAGATTTGGCAGCTTTAACTTCCGGAGTATCAAGGTCAATATGTGCAAGGATTTCTTTGTTTTCCTCAGTACCCATCACAACCCCGGCGTCATCGACGCCTTCCAGTTGAGACAGGGATCGTTGCAGTTGCATTAGAACCGCTGAATCAAAATATGATCCGGATCTAATTTCTGCTCTAATTACAGCCATATTTTTACCTCCTATATGGTTTGCAGACAAAACCAGGCGAGTAGCTGTCAGCCATTCGCCTTAAGTGTGGTTTAATTCTGCTCGACAATAAAAATTTTTGATCAAACCCATTAAAAGTTGTCATCTTACAACTTACTCTGATATGGCGTCTCCTCAATCAATGCAGGATTTACCTATAAAAATCTGGAAGACCCCAAGGAACAATAAAAATCAATCGATATGATTGGTTTCAGGAAAAAACTTTAGACGATCAATAATTTCGAAGTGATCATCATTAGTATAGCATTTCAAGAATATTGAGTCAATTTGAGAAATATTTCTCAATCAATTTGGCTTTTTTTTCTTGGTTTTCTTCGTGCTCTCTGTTCAACTTGTAAAGTTCTACCGTTATTCTTCAGCTAACCGGGGAAAGTTCATGAATTTCGTAAATCATCCTTACCAATAAAAAAAACCTATTACTAAAAAAAGGAAGGATCAAATTGATCCTTCCTGTAAAAGTATAAAATTAGAGATCTAACACCGGCATTCGCATAACTTCATTGGCCTTGCGAACTTCGTCGGTTGGGTTGAAGTCCATGTCATTACCAATGTAGTTTGGTAGCCAATGCTTTAAGCTGCCGTTCCAGGAATCCTGGTTGACCAAATAAATCTTTGCGCCACCTAATTCATGTTGGTATTGTGGCCATGGTAAAGTTGGTTGTGCCATGGCTAAACCAGCCATTCTCCAGCCATTGTAGCTTTCGAAGGTTGACCACCATTGTTGTGCTTTGCAAATTTCCAGAGCATAGTAAGTTTTAGCATAGTACATTGCCCAACCCACTTTTCCACGGCGGGAAAATGCCATGGTGTGTAAGCTAATAGCTGTATCTTTATCCCAGAAGCGACCATTAGCAAACCCAACAAATTCGCCATCGATTAAACCTAACAGAGTGAAAGCATCTTTAATTCTTTTGCGTTTCACAGCCAAAATTTCACCATAAACACGAACACCCACGATGTCATAGAAATCTTTTTCTTCTTCCATGACTAATTTCATGAAGTCAAGCAATTGGGGGATGTCATCATCAGTCATTTCGCGAATGAACATTGTGCGGCCATCGCTCAATAAGAATGAAGAATCTTGCCATTTGGGTAAATCCATTGGAGGTGCTTGCAGCAAACCTTCAATTTCTGAAACATCAATTGACATCTTATCTACTGATACTGGTACTGGGGGTGTTACTTTCATTTTTATAACTCCTTAGACAATAATATAGGGCAAGCCCATTTTTTTCCGAGTTTTTTACACCCGGTTAGCTGACAATAAAAATACCCGACGTACCTCTTTTAGACGACGGGGGGTGCCAATAATTTCTAGGTTCTACAACTCCTACAACAAATAATTAAGTAAAGCACAATATTAGTATAGCAAACCAAAAAATTAGAGTCAATAATATTTGTCCGACAATTGATGTGATATTGGTACTATTTCATTTCTTAAATAGTAGAAAATACGCTAACCATCCTCCGTTCATATTATTTTAAAGGTCATCCAAAAAAACTTTTTCAGAAAGTCAAATTATGACCTTCATCCTCAGTAATCTGACAATTTACTTAATTTCACGCACAACCTTTCATGCAGGTGGTATAACATATCCATTCCCTATTTAAGCAAGGTGAGCAAGATCAAATTTCTCAGCCCTTACTGGTAGCCAATTTTTGCTGAGATTTTTAATTTTCAGAACCGATTTTGTTCCTGGCAAGAAAAGGATAACAAACATTAGTGGTTAAGATGAGGAGTTTCCTATGGATTGGTCAATAATCGCAATCGTTGTGCAACTAGTCTTTTTAGAGGGGGTCCTATCTTTAGATAACGCAGCCGTTTTAGGGGCGATGGTATCCAGATTGCCCGCCCATGAACCCATTCCGTGGCCAAAAGGGCTTGTGAAAATTGGACATTTATTAGACAAACCACTTGGTTTCCAGCGTATGGCTGCGCTTAGGGTTGGTCTGATTGGTGCGTATGGGGGCAGAATTATCATGCTCTTGCTTGCTAGCGTTATTATTCAGAACCCCTGGTTAAAAGTTCTTGGCGCTGCCTACCTCATCCGCCTGGCATTGGATGATTTGGGGGCACCTGGGCATGAAGGTAGTGAAGAAGATGCCATGCGACCTTTGAAACAGCAAGGCTTTTGGTTAACTGTATTAAATGTTGAACTAATGGATTTGGCTTTCAGTCTTGATAATGTTGTCGCGGCAGTCTCGATTTCCGACAAATTATGGGTGGTTATTCTCGGTGTCGCCATCGGTATTCTCATTATGCGTTTTGCTGCAGGTATATTCAGTAATGTGGTTTTACACTTCCCCATTCTCAAAACTGCAGCCTACATTCTGATTCTAAACATTGGTATTGAAATTCTCTTGGAAGAATTCGCTGGTATTCATTTCTCTGACTGGGCACGCTTCGGTATCTCCGTCGGAACTATCCTTTTCGCAATGGCTTATTCAAAAATTCGGTTCTTACAGTACTCACGCCCGTTATTTGTCTGGCTTGGCCAAGGCTTGTCATTGGTAAACAGAATTGTTGCGTGGGTGTTCGCACCATTAAAAGCAGTGATACATTTAATCAAGCTGTTATTCAATCAAATTTTCAAACAGCCAGTAACTAAATCTTAATTTTTACTATCATAATTAAATAGTCTTGTGAGATGATCTCACAAGACTATTTAATTTCCTTTTCCATCCATAAAACTTGTTGTGTACCAAAATAATGGGTAGGTAAACCTGCTGTTTGAAAACCAAATCGTTCAAAATAGGCAGTCGTATTTAGGCGCGCCATACAACCAATCACATGATAACCCTTTTCCTTGGCTGCTTTCTCAACTGTGTCAATTAATAGACGACCAATTCCTTTTTTCTGATAGGCAGGATCAATAGCCAAATGCGAAACCCAACCAACACCATTTTCCTTTTCAAACATTTTTACAACACCAACTACTTTTCCTTTATCATCAACTGCCATAAAATGCTGACTGATTGGTTCAAAGTCATCTTTTTCTGTATCTTTAGGCTGACCCCAAGGAGCACGTAAAACTCGATAACGTAGCTCGTAATAGGCTTTGAAATCATCTTTGGATTGCGGTACTTTTATTGTTATCATTTTTGCTCCAATTGATATTTGAATAAATGCAACATCCACTTTATCTTACAATTCAGTTTACTTCAATAATTTAAATTGATAATTTTTCGTTTTACCAACCTAAATATTACATTTATCCTAAATTTTGGGATTTTTTATGACCTGAATTATACACTTTTGTGCTATTATAATGTTATATTAGTCGGTAAGATTTTAAGCTTTATTGGCAGTCTTAATGGAATCCACTTCTAAAAGTATTATCTCAAATTACGTTAATTTATTGTTGGAAATAAGGGGGAACCTTAAGGTTTTCCCTTTTTTATTTATACCTATTTAAAGGAGTATTGAAATGAGAAGAAGTAAGCTTGTCGTATTATCTCTATTGGTTTTGTTGTCAATCTTGGCAACGCAGTGTTCACCAGCCGCCCCGGTTGAAGAAGCACCGGAAGCAAAAGTATGGAAATTAGCAGCTATTTTCCCTGGTGTTATCACCGATGCTGACTACAACACCCTCGCTTATGAAGGTATTGTTGGTCTTCAACAGGAAAC
>CAYSFA010000209.1:0-3958 GCA_964430025.1 uncultured Anaerolineaceae bacterium
TGTTAGGAACCAGCGGGAGATGGTTTTTCACAACGCCTTACACTGCTTATCCTCAAAAAGACTTTTTTGCTTTCTTTCCGTATATCCTATTAGGAAAATTGGCTTCTTTCCCTGAGGTTCGGTTACAAAATGCTATTATTTTCCATCTTTTTCGGATCTCCGGAATTTATTTCCTTGCACTTGAAACTAATAAATTTTGCCGTCTATTTCTTACAGATGCAAATAAATCTTACCTGGGAACTTTTGTTTTGATTTTTGGTGGGGGATTCGGATGGCTTGGGATAATCCTTCCTGAGCTGATTAATAATCGAATGCCTTTAGAATTTTATTCTCCTGAAACTTTCGGATTCCTTTCGGCATTCACGTTGCCTCATTTGCTTTTTGGAAGAGCTCTTTTGTATCGAAGTTTTCGAACATTAATTGGTAATACACAAAATTCTTCCATTATCAAAATAAATTTACTAAAAAGTGGAGTTTGGTTACTACTCAGTGGAGTTTTTCAACCTTTGAATTTGGTCATCGGGTACGTTGTTGCAGGAGTTTATTCAATATATAAAATTATCTCTGAGAAAAAGAAAGTTGTGGAGATTGCCCCATTGATTTTTTGGATAATTCCCTCCATCCCTTTGTTAATCTATAACTTTTTCTTTTTTCTTTTCGATCCATTCTTATCCTCCTGGCAAGGTCAAAATAAAATTCCATCACCACCTGTTAACGATTACATCTTGGCTTATGGTTTGGGTTTGATTGCGATAGGGATCGGATATTTCAAAAAATGGTTTAGAAATATAAAACATGTTGGATTTTTACTTACCTGGATTTTAATCCTACCAATTCTGATCTATTCACCTTTGAATATTCAAAGAAGATTATCCGAAGGAGTATGGATATGTTTTGGAATTTTTATAGTTACACTTCTTTTTGAATTAAAAAGTAAAGTATTAAAAACAATGATTATCTTATTGCTTTCGGTTCCAAGTTTGTTGTTTGTCCAAGGAGCACTGACTACAGTGAGGAAAATATCACAACCAGTGTTTATTCCGACAGCATTAGAAAATATTGCATCTTCTATCCATGACCACCTAGAAATTAACGATGTTGTGTTAGCACCTTTTTTTGAAAGCAATGTTATGCCAAGTTTTATTCCTATAAAGGTGATGACAGGGCATGGCCCCGAAAGTATGAATTTAGAGGAGATTCAATCACAAATTGAACTTTTTTATAATGGCGATTTGAAGGTTGAGCAAGTTGAGGCATTAATTGAGGAATTCAATATTAGATTTATTATTTTTCCAAATGAAATTGAATTCAAAAATTCAGAAAACCTACTTCCTTCGTTCAATATAATAAAGCTTGATCAATATAATCCCTATTTCGTAGTGGAAATTGATGAATAGACGAATTATTAGCGTGTTTCAAAAGAATATTATGAGTCTTGTGCTCATGCTCTTGATATTCTTACCTTTCATTATTCTGTTAGTTCAAGGGAAAGTGATTTATTGGGGAACAGCTTCTTTACAATTTGTTCCTTGGAATCAATTTCTTTATGATTCGCTATTAGATGGGACTTTTCCACTTTGGAATCCTTACAATGGCTTAGGTTCTCCCTTTGTAGCAAATCATCAATCTGCCGTATTTTATCCATTAAATTGGTTATTGTTTCCGTTTTACTTAATCGGTAGGATCAAAGGACTTTCGATAGGAATTACTTTGTTGATTCCTATCCATTTATCGGTAGCTGCTTTAGGAATGATGAAGGTGCTTCAACATCTGGGAAAAAGCAAATTTTCGCAAATTCTTGGTGCAATGGTGTTTGTCTTCAGTGGGTATATCCTAACAAGATTGAGCTTCATAAGCATGGTATGGGCGTTTGCCTGGATACCTTGGGTATTTTTCACAACTCTGCGAATCAAGGAAGTAAGCGTTGCGGGAACGTTCCGAGCAATTCTATCCTTGGCAATTGTATTGACAATGCAAATTTTGGCTGGGCATGCACAAACTACTTTTTATACATTACTGGTAGCTATATTTGTGGTTATTTTCCATGATTTTAAGAAAATTTCCACTCAAATCTTAAAGGTAGCTTCTTTATTTATTTCATTGTTAATATCCATGCTGCTTTCCGCTATTCAAATTCTACCGACGTTTGAGTTCTTGCAGAATTCACAACGAAGTGCTGAGGTAGGATATGACCTTGCAATGAGTTCTTCGTTATGGCCTGGAAGGTTGTTGACATCTTTCTTTGCGAATTTTTGGGGGAATCCTAATACACATCGTTTTCTATCCGGTGGAAGCTTCTGGGAAGAAAATTTGTATGTGGGAGTCCTGCCAATTCTATTTACGTCAATTCTATTTTGGGTTTTGTTTAGGAAGAATCGAGCTAAATATTTCCCTTCAACCCAGAAAAGTTTTGTTTATGCTTTAATCGGATTAGGATTATTTGCCATTTTCTTCTCACTAGGAAGATTCTTTGTTTTATTTCCATTCTTATATAAATACATCCCAACTTTTGACTTATTTCAAGCTCCCAGTCGGTTTTTGGTTGTATATGTATTATTGATGAGTATTCTCGCTGCTTATAGTTATGATCTCTGGAGCAAATCGAAATTCAATTACCGGAAAACAATTATTTATTTTGTAATCTTCGGGAGCTTGGTAATCTTCACCATCCTCATCAAGATTTTTTATAAAGAGCTGCCCACTATCACACTCAATAGCTTGATGACAGGAAGTGTGCTTGGCTTAAGTTTTGGGTTGTTAACAATCCTTAAGGATAGAACGAAATTCAATATGGTTTGGATTCAAATAATCGTATTTTTGCTATTTGGGGTTGATTCTATTTTTCATAACTTTAGTTGGAACAATTTCCAACCAATCGAAGTGTATGAAAATATTAATACGTCACAGAATTTTGTAGATCGGGAAAGAATTCTTCTACAACCAAAGGCTGAAGAATTCTTAAAATTTTCTCTATTTTTTCGACCTGACAGGTTGCAAGCAATTACTGATTTACGTGATATCACCCCCGATTTTCTACCAAACACGAATTTAGTAAACAATAGATTTCAGTTAATTAACAATTTTGACCCACTTAAAATAAACGATTTTGCAGATTTCTGGCAATTTCTTTCCCAGCAGGATCCTCAAGAACTTGAAGAATTTCTTCCATTACTGGGTGTGACCAGAATAATCGATCTTGAGCCTTCCAGGGTCAATTACTTTGCTCAAACTGATCTAAACTCAAAAGGAATTGTGCAATGGTACGGTTGCGCGATAGAAGAAAAGAGGAACCTGAATTTTGACCACCTATTTCAAATAGAGATAAAAAATCCACAAAATCGTTGCCTAATAGTAAAGGAATCATTAGTTACGAATGATCCAGAAACGGTACTTAGTAAGGAAGATGTGCAAATACGGATAACGAAATTCTCACCAAACAAAATTTCCATCAGCTTTTCGAGTGACCAACCTGGTTGGATTGCCATCAGGCAAAATTGGTATCCAGGGTGGAAAGCAATACTTGATGGAAAAGAAATCATTGAAATTCAAAAAGTTGATTACCTTTTTCAAGGAATTAAAGTTCCAGCCGGTATGCATTCTCTTGAACTCGTTTATTTCCCCAATTCTTTTTTGGTTGGAGTGGTGATTACAAGCCTAAGCTTTATCGCTCTCATCATTTATTTTCTAATTTTGTGTTATTCAAAGAATAGAAAAAATGACAAAATTTAGCTAATATTTAGTTATGCCGCAAATCGGAGATTAATTATGGAACCTTCAATCGATCAAGTAAAACATTTTCATGATAAGTTAGCTGAAAATCTTGAGAAAGTAATAATTGGGAAATCAGAAATCATTGATCTTGTCATCATCACCTTGTTGTCGCAAGGGCATTTGTTAATCGATGATGTTCCCGGAGTTGGGAAAACAATGATGGCGAAAAGTCTAGCGAAATCGCTTG
>CAYSFA010000209.1:3968-4740 GCA_964430025.1 uncultured Anaerolineaceae bacterium
CTTGGTTGTACTTTTAATCGCATTCAATTTACGCCTGATATGTTACCCAGCGATGTAACCGGTGTTTCCATTTTTAATCAAAACTCCCGGGATTTTGAGTTTCGGCCTGGTCCAATTATTTCTCAAATAGTTCTGGCAGATGAAATTAATCGAGCTACGCCAAAAACACAATCCGCGTTATTGGAAGCGATGGAAGAACGGCAGGTAACTGTGGATGGGAGTACTTATTTTATTCCCAAACCATTTATTGTTCTGGCAACCCAAAATCCAATTGAATATGAAGGCACCTTTCCATTGCCTGAAGCTCAATTAGATCGTTTTATGATGAGGATTCGGATCGGTTATCCATCATTCGCGAACGAAATTGAAATCTTAGATTTACAGCAACTAAAACACCCAATTGAAGATCTTAATTCGGTAGTAACAAGTGAAGAAATTTTGGATATGCAAAATGCAGTGAAACATGTCTTTGTTTCGGATGCAGTAAAACGATATATTGTGGAGCTTTCCAGAGCTACAAGGGATCATAACGACGTTTATTTAGGAGCCAGTCCCAGGGGAAGTCTGAGTTTGTATCGGGTAAGCCAGGCAAAAGCAGCAACACTTGGGCGAGAATTTGTCTTACCAGATGATGTGAAAAGTTTAGCGAAATTTGTCTTGGGTCATCGATTGGTAATTCAGCCATCCGCCAGATTGAAAAATCTTAGTTCTGAGCAAATTATTGGAGAGGTACTTCTTCAGGTTCATGTTCCTGGTGGAGATTTTCGAGGTA
>CAYSFA010000210.1:0-567 GCA_964430025.1 uncultured Anaerolineaceae bacterium
TGTTGTACTATGTAGTATTTGTTGTTCCTCTGTTTGCTACAGGATTAGCAATTTTTTACCCAGATCCCGAATATGGTGGGTTCTTACCATTCCTTGGAGCTCTGGAAGTTGGCGCATTACCAGAAATGGCGCTTACAGCAGTTGTTACAACAATCATTATGGCAGCCTTACCAGAGCGTTTCAGACGACCACTTTGGTAATGAACCTAATCCTCAATACAGCCAGTTCCAGGTTACCCACTAAAAGTAACCTGGAACTACTAAAGAAGTAATTTATGACATATCCAATCGAATTTAAAAATGTAACTTTCTCTTATGCTGGCAGTGATGTGCCTGCCATTAAAAATATAAATCTAACTATCAATCCAGGGGAGATCGTACTAATTACCGGACCAGCAGGGAGTGGCAAGACAACTCTCTGTTCTTGTATCAACGGTTTGATCCCGCATTATCATGAAGGTCAACTGACTGGAGATGTAACCATCGGGCCTTACAATACCAAAAAAGCCAGGGTTGGTGGTTTAGCTTCACTGGTTGGTATGGTTTTTCAAGACCCTGAAAGCCAATT
>CAYSFA010000210.1:577-4707 GCA_964430025.1 uncultured Anaerolineaceae bacterium
ACAGCGTGATGGATGAAGTAGCTTTTGGACCGGAGAATTTAGGTGCTTCGCGAGAAGACATAAACGAAAGGATCAAAGCTGCATTAGAAGCAACCCGTCTTGTAGGATATGAAGAACGTGAACCTCACAACCTGTCTGGGGGCGAACAACAAGCTTGTGTGATCGCAGCAACCTATGCCATGCATCCGGAGATTTATGTGATGGATGAGCCATTGGCAAACCTTGATCCAGCGGGAAGAGCCCATATTCTCAACCTTATTGTCCAGGTTGCCCGCCAAAGAGGAAAAACTTTGGTGATTGTCGAACACTCGCTTGAGGAAACCCTTCCTTTGGTGGAGCGAATCATCGTAATGGATAAAGGCCAGATCGTTCGTAATGGACCAACTCAAGAAGTTCTCGCCCAAGGGGATATCCCCCATGTGCTTAAAAGACCCGATATTTTAAGACTTGCCGATGTTTTAAAATTAGACGATTTGCCTTTAACCCCTGCTCAATTCAATCAAGCATTACGTAAAAAATACGCTTTAAAACCAAAAAGTTCCATTCCCTTTCAAAATGGACACGTTCACCAAGCCGAGACGGTCATTGAATTTAAGGACGTTAGTTTCACCTATACCGGCGATAAAGAAGCATTAGAGAATGTCAGCTTAAAGATTAAAGCAGGTGAATTGGTGGCAATCATGGGAAGAAATGGCTCCGGTAAAACCACGCTTGTAAGGCATGTGATCGGTTTACATCAACCATCGAATGGGCAGGTATTGGTAACAGGGAAGGATGTGGCTACCACCCCAACCCATGTTCTGGCAAAAGATGTAGGATTTTGCTTTCAAAATCCAAACCATCAAATTGTTTCATTCACCGTTAGAGAAGAAATGACTTTTGGCTTAAAAGCACATAATGTTGACCCGGCTGAATTTGAGGAGCGTATTCGCGAATCCCTTGAAATTGTCGATCTAAACGACAAAATCGATTTTGAAGTGTTCGATTTAGGGAAGGGTCAAAAACAACGCCTTGCTTTGGCTTCTGTTTTGACCTTGAAACCTAAAATCCTGATCATTGATGAACCTACAACCGGGCAGGATCCAGAAATGATCGACGAAATATTTGGGATCATCAAACGTCTTAATGATATGGGAACAACAATTCTCTTAATCACCCATCGTGTTGATTATGCCGCTATGTTTGCTAGTCGTGCTGTTGTTTTACAACATGGAAAAGTCTCTTATGATGGAAACATTCGGCAATTATTATTAGATCACCAATTAATGAAAGCAAATTCGCTCGACTTGCCCGAACTCACAAAATTAGCCCTTCAATTGTCAGATCTTGGCGTCCCGGAATGGACAGTTAGTTTTGATGAGATGCGAAAAGAATTGTCAAATATCATCGAGGTGCAACATGGCAATTGAGTATCAAAAAGGGAATTCGATCTTACACAATCTGGACGCACGCACCAAATTATTAATGTTTGTAGGGATCACAATCGCCGCGGTAATCATCATGGATCCGATCCTCATGGGATTATTGTTTTTACTGGTTTATTGGTTGGGAACAAAAGCTATTGACCGAAAATTATTAAATCAGAATTTACGGGTGTTGGTAGTTATTTTCTTCACCTTCTCACTTTTTCAAATCATATTTTTCACCCCTGATGACGCACATTTCCTATTTTATTTAATTCCTTTCAAAAATTGGATCCCTGTCACGATTGAAGGGTTAATTCGTGGAATTGCTGTCTTTTTCCGATTTTTCAGCGTCGTTTTATCAGTTCACTTGATGCTTTACAGTACTCCGCCGGTGGAGCTTGCTTTGACGATTACTGAAAAAGGGAAACGGAAATTTACGATGGCAGATATATTGGTTATTCTGGTCATCGCGGTGGTCCTGGTGGTTGCGACATTACCTATGGTGCTTAACAGCCAGCCAATATCATGGTTACCAAACCCGGCTATACAACCTGTTTTCATGCTGGTCGCAATTCTGATTGTTTCAGTGATTACTCAGCAGGTTACATCTCGAGGTCTACCCCCCGAAATGGGGTTGGCATTGACCCTGGGGTTCTCCACCGTAGGGTTACTGACCAAGCAAACCCAAAAAATTACTGATGCGCAAAAAGCTCGTGGATATGATGTCAAACCTAAGAATCTGGTACGCCGTGTTCAGGTGCTCACCGCCTTGCTGATCCCAATTTTCCTGGCTACGCTGGAAAGATCGCAGGATATCTCGATCGCGATCCTTTCACGTGGATTTGATTACAATGTTGGAAATCGCACCTTCCGACGTGAATTCAAATTTGAAAAGAATGATTACATCTTCATGGCTGGTATTCTTGTAATTATTATCGCTGGCATGTTGTTGAATCATTTCAATATCGGAAATTTAACAGAGCAATTTATCTTTTCTTTGATCAAATAAAAAGGAGAATGTGATGACCAAAAAAGTTAACCGAGAACATGTATTTTTCGCTTTTCATCCAGCCTTAGAACCTGTTCTTACCGTCCAACAAGGCGAAGAGGTGGTTTTTGAGACTCATGATTGTTTTGAAGGTCAACTAAAAACTTCTGATGATTTACTTGACTCGCTCGATTGGGATCATATAAATCCAGCCACCGGCCCCATTTTTGTAGAAGGGGCAAAACCAGGGGATGTGTTGCGAGTGGACTTATTGGAACAGAAAATTGGTGACCAATCGATCATGGTAACCTTACCCGGGGAAGGTGCCCTTGGAAATAAAATTACCGAAATGGAGACGGTCGTTCTAAGGCTTGAAGGGAATGAAGTAGTTTTCAAAGAGAAGGTGCGCGTCCCCAAAAAACCGATGATTGGTGTCATTGGGGTTGCCCCAGCCAATGGATCCGTCCCAACTGGAACCCCCGGAGCTCATGGTGGAAATATGGACTGTACCTTGATAAAAGAAGGTGCTAGTTTATATTTCACCGTAGGCGTGGAAGGTGCTTTGTTCGGCGCAGGAGATTTCCACGCTGCTATGGGTGATGGAGAAGTTGTCATTTGTGGCGCGGAAACACCTGGCGAAATTAGATTTAAAACAGAAGTCGTTGATTCCTTAAAAGGATTACCAACCCCCTTCCTGCGAAATGATCAGGTGGTTGCTACGATTGTCTCTGCTCAAACGATCGATGAAGCCGCCAGTGGAGCTACCCACGCCATGGCTGAATTCCTGACCATATTTGTTGGGTTATCCGTCAATGACGCTGGGATGTTAATGAGTCTGGTAGGGGAACTGAAATTCTGCCAGATTGTTGATCCGGAAAAAACAGTGCGCTTTGAATTTCCAATTTCTGTTTTGGAACAATTGGGATTTAATATGCCCTAACCTAACTTACATCTCAACCTGCTCGTTGAGTTGCCAAGCTTTTTTCATTTTTCTCTCCGAATCAATCACCCCCTGAAAATTTTCAAGGGGTGATTGAATTTTTAAAACTTCTTAACTGACCTTTCGTACTCTTTTACGTAGATGAAGTCTTACTCTATTCTCCTCATTCTTACACTTATGTGGAAGATTCAATTTCAAGAAATTCCACAGAAAGAGATGTAAGTCATATTTCGTCCTAAATACTGGACATTTGAAAGATCAGTGCTAAACTTATCTCATTCAGCCTAAATCATCCATTGAGGTTGGAGGCATTGAAAAATATCAACATTGGAAAAAATAATCACTTGCATCGAGGAGAAACCTAATGAAACAAAGAATCTCATTTTCTATCGTTGTTTTAATGCCTGTGGTGGTACACCAGCGTCTCCAGCACCAGTTGATGAACCGGCTCCACCAGCGGAACCAACCAATACCCTCCCCTCCCCAACGGATGCTCCGGTTGTAGATTCTCCCCCTGAGAAACCTGTTTTTACCTTACCACCTGCCGAGGGGTATGTGCTTGGCTATGAAGCTGGTGACGACCAGAATATCGATGGACTGCTAAGAGCATGTGAAGAAACAAAAATGGAATGTGTTCACGGAAAGGATATTGATGAGCTGGTAAATAAGGGAGTGGATGTCATCATTTCATATTCTAATAAATGGCATGTCTTTTCGGTTTGGCCACAGATCCAGAACGCAAAAGCAGCCGGTATTCCTATATTTATGTTGAATGCTGACTCCGGTGAGCAACCAA
>CAYSFA010000211.1:0-4609 GCA_964430025.1 uncultured Anaerolineaceae bacterium
CCACACAGAATAGATTTCTTTATTTGGCTGGAAAATTAATTTTGACAGGAAAGGTGGATGGCAGTTCCTGCTCAGGTTATGGCTTAATTGAAAACAATACTGCAAACCCTTGTGGTGAACGTCTTGCTGAAGAAAAAGTGCTTGAATGGCAAAACCAATATGATGAGAAAATTTTTCAATCCTCACTAGATTTTTCTGTTCCACCTCGATTACTCAAAGGCATTATTGCACAAGAAACCCAGTTCTGGCCGCATCCTGTGCATGCGAAAGAATTTGGTTTAGGCAGAATCACTGAAAATGGTGCAGATTTATTGTTAACCTGGAATACCCCTATTTTTTTGGAAAAATGTCGTGCGTTAATCCCGATAGAAACTTGTGCAGCAGGTTATTCAAACCTTGAACCTGAAGATCAATCCCGATTACGAGGTTTGGTATTGTCGGATGTGGGTACGGATCAGGAAATTGCATTATTAGCCGCAACTTTTAAGGCTAGTTCTACGCAGGTAACGCAAATGGTAAAGAATATTACTCAGTTGCCAATTAATGAAGTATCAACATATGAAGAAATGTGGAAAATGTCGGTGGCTAATTATCATGCAGGTTCTGGTTGTGTTGGGACAGCGATGCAAACCGCCTGGTCAAATGGGGATCAAATGGTTTGGGATAGCATTTATCCAAACTTATTGGGTGATTGTATGGGGGCGGTTGAATATGTTGAATCAGTTTATGAATTAGCGGATTAAAGATTTTTTCGAAAATTAGATAATTTTTTACTTTGGTGCTACCACAAAGCATCCTTTTTCTTTTAATTGACTTTCAAATTAAATCATTCTACAATGTTGTATAGACTGGTAATAAATGTTGCCGGTTTAGTCGATGGGGTTAATCCTTAGGAAAAAGTAAAATCCTATCCCAGGTAGATCCCAAAAATGTAAATAATTTCGATTGAGGAGGTAAATAATATGCCAAAATTTGAAAGAGAAGTAGAAATCGATGCAACGGTGGAAAAAGTCTGGCAAGTTATGACGGATCCAAATTTTTGGCCACAGTGGTTTCCCGGTATAGACAGTGTTTCCAATGTAACTTCTGTTGTAGCAGGTGGAACATTCGATTGGGTTGATGATGGACAAACAGGTCGTGGAACGATTGTCGCTCTTGAACCTCAAAGATATTTGGAAATTCTTACGCAATTAGGGGATGACAAAGATTTGCATAAATTTAAATTGAAAGCCACTGGTGGATTTCTTGGTCTAGCTAAGGATGAAACAGACCTTGAGTATGAATTTGACTCTTTAATGGGTGGTGGAATCCTGGGAAACTTTATTGCAGGAGGGAACCCGAAAGATGCGATCAGAGTTAAGAAAACATTACATAACTTAAGAAAACTGGTTGAGTCTATGGTTTGATTCACTAATTGTGATCAAATAAAGAATAAAACCAAATAAGCACGATATAGAAAAAGGAGAAAAATTATGGGAATTTTAGCAACAATTATTGTAGGTCTAATCGCTGGTTTTTTGGCATCCTTAGTGATGAAAACAAAAACCGGCATGGTGCTTGATATGATATTGGGAATCATTGGTGGTTTTGTTGGTGGCTGGCTATCAAGCATTTTATTCAGCGTGAACTTTATGAGTGGTGTGAATTTAACCAGTATCATCACTGCTTTTGTTGGTGCGGTAGTTGTTATTGCAATTTACCGTTTCTTCAAACGAAAATAGAAAAATATCGTTAATCATCTAAAAGTGAATCAGGTATCACTCCTGATTCACTTTTAGAACCTTTTTTTATCATCATCATCTTCATCATCTTTCTTACTCCATAATACGATTCAATTAATCATATAAATTGCGCTATTCAGTTCTTTGAGAACGAAAATTCTTAGAGGTCCTATGAAAAGTATTTCCCGTAATCTATCAATCGTGATTATATTTATTTTCTTATTCACAGCTTGTTCACCAACAATCGAAGAGTCTGAAAATCAACCAACAGATATATCCATTTCCGACCAGGTTCCTGAAGAAGTGGTTTTCATTCCCAACCAAGTCCCAGGAGAAGTAGTATACATTCCTTTTCCTGTTGATATCCTCATAGATGGTGATTTGAACGACTGGAACGATCTGCCTTTTTATTTGGTGGAAAAAGGCCCTCTATTGCCAGAGGATCCAAACGAAAATGGATCTTTTCGTTTTTCAGTTGCAGCCGATGCAGATAATTTTTATATAACGATGCAAATGCCTGACCAGAATATCATAGCTGGCCAACACGGAACAGAGTTTTGGAATGAAGATTCTATGGAGTTTTACATTAATGCGTCAGAGGACTTAAACGCACCAGTTTACAAAACCGATATTTTTCAATTGAATCTCAATGCTGCAGATATTGGTAATACTGATCCTGAGGAATTGACCATTACCGGTGTTTTTAGCACTGATGTCCCTGTGATGGGTTTTGTATTCAAAACTGAGGATGGATGGGGTATTGAAGTCGCAATTCCTCATCAGGGGATTATGCAACCAAAACATGGTACCGAAATTGGTTTTCAGGCACAAATCAATGGGGCGACAGTGAAGGATAGAGATGTGAAATTGATCTGGTCAAATGCTGATACAGATGACAATTCCTGGCAGTACCCTTACTTGTTTGGGAGAGGAATATTTTTTGAATTAGGAAGTGAAGATATCCCTCAAGCGAGTGTTCAACAAATCATCCCTGCTGCCACACTGGAACCTGTACCTGTTATAATTCCTTATATGGTAAGTCTAAATCAAGTTGGTTTCTACCCTTCATCCATCAAAACCGCTTTATTAGCTCATGATTCGACTGAACCATTGGATTGGACATTAATCAATGCGAATGGAGAATCTTTGCTTACAGGAATTACTCAAGTGAAGGGATTCGATGTAACATCCGGAGATCATCTTCACAGTATTGATTTTTCCCAATTTACAGAACCTGGTGAACAATTCCAAATAATTGTTGAGGGGTTAGAAAGTGTGAAGTTCTCAATTAAAGAACACTTATTTGACCAATTAGAAAAAGATGCAATGGCATATTTTTATCATAACCGCAGTGGTATTGATATTGATCCAGCTTTGGTGGGAGAAACATGGAAACGACCAGCAGGTCATTTGAGTGATAATCAAGTCACCTGTTATAAAGGCGTGGACGCCGAAGGAAACACCTGGCCAGGATGTGATTATGTGCTGGATGTCGCGGGTGGTTGGTATGATGCAGGCGATTTTGGCAAGTATGTGGTGAATGGTGGCATTTCTGTTTGGACGCTATTAAATTTGTACGAGCAGTATCCTGAGGTATTTGGGGATGGGTCCTTATCCATTCCTGAACGTGAGAATGGTATTTCCGATTTATTGGATGAAGCTCGGTGGGAAATGGAATTCCTCTTATCGATGCAAATCCCGGATGGATATGACAAAGCTGGCATGGTTCATCACAAAATCCATGATGAGAGCTGGGCACCGCTTCCTATGATTCCTCCCAAGGAAGTAAATAATGATATCAATCATGAAATTGCAGGCACGGGGCGTTACTTATTTCCCCCTTCCACGGCAGCAAGTTTAAATCTAGCGGCGACAGCAGCTCAGAGCGCAAGAATTTGGGATACAATCGATCCTCAGTTTTCTGAAAAATGCTTGATTGCGGCAGAAAAAGCTTGGGAAGCTGCTCTGGAAAATCCGCAGATATTCTATGGGAATATTCCCGGTCAGGGTGGTGGAAATTATGATGATTCAGATGTACGAGATGAATTTTATTGGGCAGCTGCAGAATTGTTCATAACCACTGGAAAAGAGAATTATGAGGACTATTTAACAAGCAGTGAAAAATTTGGCGAGGTAGACCAATTCGATTGGGGGCATACTGCTTCCTTAGGAACTCTATCTCTCCTCACTGTTGAAAACGCTCTGAAGGAGACAGATAAGCAAATCCTTCAAACCAACTTAATTGCCTTCGCAGAAGAATTGCTCCAAATTCAACAGCAGGACGGTTATGGTGTCTTGATCAAGGGATCATATCCGTGGGGCTCGAATGGTTTGATCATGAACAATTTAATGTTAATGGGAGTTGCTCACAAAACGAGTGGTGAACAAAAATACCTTAATTCGGTTATCCAAAGCATGGATTATATGCTTGGGAAAAATCCAGTAAATCAAAGTTACGTTTCTGGGTATGGAACATACTCCATGCAACACCCACATCATCGCTTTTGGGCGAATGATTCTACTTTAGGGTTTCCGCCACCTCCACCAGGAGCACTTTCAGGTGGACCGAACGCAAACCCCGATGATCCTGCAGCAAACAACAATAATCTTAAGAATTTACCTGAATCAAAACGTTATATGGATGATATCGGGTCTTTCACCACCAACGAAGTGACTATTAATTGGAATGCACCATTGGTTTGGGTAACGGTATATTTGAATAGAAATTTAAACTAACCAATCATTTGATAAAGCCTAATTTTCGAGCTCAATTCCTTACAATTGACGTTAGTCAAATATTTCAAAATAATGATATACTGACAAAATTCAATTTATTGCATCGAGGATATTATGTTTCAACAAACCATCGCAAGAATTCATCTTGATCA
>CAYSFA010000212.1:0-4580 GCA_964430025.1 uncultured Anaerolineaceae bacterium
TTCCCTTCGCCACCTGATGTGGGTCATACACAGCCGCGATACCTGGATGCACCGTCTGGATATCTGTCGTGCCACCGGTATTCACTTTGAGCAGGCCTCCGAGCATGATGGCCACATTGCGGCGTTAGTGATGCGGGATGTTGCCCAACAGCTGGCCCGAAAACTGGCAGGAAAAGCGATTATTTTTGAACTCAGCGGGGGGGCAGGAGGAACGTGGAAGGTGGGAGATGGGGAAGAAGTGGCACGCTTGCGGATGGATGTGCTTGACTTCAACATCTTCGTCTCCGGTCGTTATTCATACGAGGAAGGGCTTGCTCGAGCCGAGCTCGCTGGGGATAAGGAGTTTCTGCAAACCATTCTTAAGGATTTGCTGATTTTGTTTTGAAATCGTGGGTTGAGCCTGTTCAATGATACAAACAGTAATCTTCTCTCACTTTTTGTGATACAACTATCACAAATTGTGATAGTTGTTACTTCTTTTCCTTATATTAAAAGGAACACCAATGGAAAAACCTTCAACCATCTCTGAATACATCCTTTCAGCCCCTGAAGCAGCTCAACCCAAATTATGGGAACTTCTGGAGATTCTGCGCAGAGCCGCTCCTGGTGCAGAGGAAAGCCTGAAGTGGGGGCAGCCAGCCCTCTCTTACCACTGGATTCTCTTTCAGTTCGCTGGCTTCAAAAAGCACGTGGGCCTGTATCCTCATCCCAATGTGGTCAAAGCCTTTCAGGAACGCCTAACCGATTACAAAACCTCCAGTAGCACCATCCAGTTCCCGCTGGACAAGCCATTGCCAGCTGATCTCATTTACGAAATTGCTACCTATCGGGTGCAGGAAAGTAAGCAGAAAGGCATTAAATGGATGTAAATTCATCCATTTAATAAATTCATCTTACTCATTTATCGAATTCAAAGGTAATATTTCCTGCCCCTCCCAAATATGGACATAACCTGCCTTCGGTCTTACAATCAATCCATCATTAACAGAGAGGGTCGTAAATGCAACCAACAATTGAAGAGCTTATTCGCCTGGCAAAAGGCGCTGGAAAAATCCTGAAGGATGGTTTTGGCAAACAACACGAAATCAAAATGAAGGGTGTGATTGACCTGGTTACCGAGATTGATAAACAATCTGAGGAGTACCTGATCAGCCGCATCCACAACATGCATCCCAACGATATGATCACCGGCGAAGAGAGTGGTGCCCAATTCACCGAGGGTTCTGTAAACCAATGGCTGGTTGATCCTTTGGATGGGACGGTTAATTACGCGCACGGCGTGCCAATCTTCTCGGTCTCCATTGCGTATGCCCGAAATGGGATCGTTGAATTGGGTGTGGTGTATGACCCCATGCAGGATGAACTCTTCAGTGCCGCTCGGGGGAAAGGCGCTTTTCGGAATGGCACGCCCATTCACGTTTCCGAGGTTGAAGAGTTGGTGGGGGCGATGCTGTGCACCGGCTTTCCGTACGACGTTCACACCACTGTGGAAAACAACCTCAATTATTTCACCGCTTTCGTGAAGAACTCACAAGCGGTACGCCGCTTAGGCTCAGCAGCCCTGGATTTGTGTTATGTGGCGGCCGGGCGGCTGGATGGTTTTTGGGAACTCTCGCTCAACGCCTGGGATATCGGGGCCGGGATGTTGATCGTGGAAGAAGCTGGCGGTGTGGTAACCAACATGCGGGGAACACCCATCACCCTGGAACCGCCTTTCAGCATTGTGGCTTCTACGCCAGCGCTGCACCCCCTGATGATGCAAACCATTGAAGAGACACGCGGGAAGAGGGTTAACCTGGGCTAGGTTTGTGTAAATTTTGATGTTCTTTTTTTAAAACGAGGTATGATTAAGACATTCCAACCTGAAGATCAAGGCTTATGTCTGAATTAATTCCGCTCAAAAACATCGAAATTATTATTCCGGTTTATAACGAAGAATCGGGGGTGGAGATTTTCCATCAGCGGGTCTCCGCGGTGGTGGAATCCCTCCCCTACGAATTCAGATTCACCTACGTCAATGACGGCTCAAGTGACCAGACCCAGGCTGTTCTGGACCACATAACCAGCACGGATGCCCGCGTCAAGGTGATTGAGCTGAGCCGTAATTTTGGGCATCAGGCAGCCATCACCGCCGGCCTGGACCAGGCAGACGCGGACGCGGTTATCACCATGGATGGGGATGGTGAGCACCCAGCGGAAATGATCGCGGAGATGTTGCAGCTGGCTCAGGCTGGCTATGAAGTGGTGTTGGCACAGCGGTTGGAAGACCAGAAAGCTTCCTGGTTCAAACGCTGGACGTCGAACTCGTTTTATACGTTGATCAATCGCATTGGTAACACGCAAATTCAACCCGGGGTGGGCGATTTTCGACTGATCACCCGCAACGCACTGACTTCCTTAAATATTATGACCGAGTATCACCGCTTTTTGCGCGGGATGGTGGCGTGGATGGGATATCGCAGCGTGATTTTGCCGTACACCCCGCAGCAGCGAATTGCTGGAAAATCCAAATACTCGCTCAAAAAGATGCTTAAACTGGCCATGAACGCCATTTTCTCGTTCTCCCTGGTGCCACTTTACATCGCCATCTCCCTGGGCGGTATATTCCTGATGTTGGCATTGGCAGAAGCAATTTACGTGCTGCGCTTCTGGTTATTGGGGCTGGAATCGGGATTGGCGCAGGGCTGGAGTTCGCTGATGTTTGTATTGTTGATCGTCGGGGGCACCATCATGGTCACATTAGGGATTATTGGCATCTATCTGGGGTACATCTTCCAGGAAGTCAAAGGTCGCCCTGTTTACCTGATCCGATCCATCCTTGGAAAGAAAAGCGATTCATAAGTGCTCTCCTGATTTCATGAAACAACTTCCCCGCCCGATACACTCTATTCTCAAACTGCTCTGTCAACCAGTGATTAGTTTGTTGATAGTCACCCTGTTGGTGTATGGATTTTTTATTCCTTTCGTAGGGTTCTATTGGGATGATTTGATGATTCAGTGGATCGCGCAAAGGATGGGTAATAGTGGGCTGGCAAGTTACTTTTCCACCAATCGCCCGGTGTGGGGAGTCTTCTACCAACTCAGCACATCCTTGCTGGGTGATGATCCCTGGTGGTGGCAGGTCTTTGCCATCTTTTGGCGTTGGGTGGCTGCCCTCGGTATATTTTCACTCTGTAAGCAATTATGGAAGCAACAAACCCCCGCCTGGTGGGTGGCATTAATCTTCCTGACCTATCCGGGCTTTTCTCAACAATATATTGGCACTGTTTATGGCCATTTCTTCCTGGTGTTGAGTGCTTTTTTCTTTTCGCTCACCCTCAGCCTTAAGGCGATCAAGACGGATAACCGCAAACAATTTTGGATATTCACCCTCTCCGCGTTGATTTTATCTGCCATTAACCTTTTCAGCATGGAATATTTCTTCATGCTCGAGTTGATCCGCCCACTTTTGTTCTGGATGGTAAAAAACGACAAAGAAACCGCCTTGTGCAATCAAATCAAACCGATTCTGAAACTTTGGTTGCCGTATCTGCTTCTTTTCCTGGCAGCCGGATTCTGGCGGGCTTTTTTGTTTGAACACCAGACTAAAAATTATGAGGCCGGTCTGGTCGATTTATTACGAACCAATCCTTTCCAGGCGATATTTACCGGAATGGGATTGGTGGTGAAGGATCTCTGGCAGACCGTATTTGGTGTCTGGCAGTTGCTGGTTCAATTTCCCGGGGCTGGTTTTGGCCAGCGTGCCTGGCTGATCATGCTCGTCTTAAGCCTGGCGGTGCTGGTCTTTGTGCTGGTTGTAGTTTGGCTTACCCACAAGCAAGATCATGATGCAGACAAACAAAAACACAAGCACATCCTGCTCATTTCACTGGCCGTGCTGCTCCTGGCTGGGGTACCCTTCTGGCTGACCTTCATTCCCATTGGGCTTTCCTTCCCCAACAACCGCTTCACACTGCCGTTTATCCTGGGGGTGGCTCTCTTCTGGGTGAGCGTGCTCAATTTATTACCCCTGCGTAAGTGGATGCAGGTTGGCATAATCCTGGTTGCGGTAACCCTGGCCTCCGCTTACCAGCTGCGTACCGGCATCCTATTTCAACGTGATTGGGAACAACAGAGCCGGCTTTTTTGGCAATTGGTCTGGCGTGTTCCTGCATTGGAAGAAAACACGATCGTCTTTGCCCATGAATTACCTCTGCAATATTACAGCGATAATTCATTAACTGGCGGTCTGAACTGGATCTATGCCGATCCGGATCGCCAGAATAACGCTATTCCCTATGTTTTTTATTACCCCACCATCCGGGTGGGGTTGGCCGTGAAAGCCCTCACCCCAGATGAACCGGTAAACCAGGGTCTGCTGGTAGGAGAATTCCATGGGAATACCAGTCAATCGATTGCCCTCTTTTATGAACCACCTGCCTGCCTGCGGGTGCTGGACCCGGAGGTTGAGGCTGATAACTGGATGGTTCCTCTTCAGGTACGCGAGACCATCCACCTGACCAATTGGGATGTAATCAAAGAATCCCCCCAACACACCCCTCCTTCCTTATACCCGCCGGAACCAGCCCATCAATGGTGTT
>CAYSFA010000213.1:0-4464 GCA_964430025.1 uncultured Anaerolineaceae bacterium
TCTAAAGATGGTCCAAAAAAATTTATAAGAACTCATTCGAAGACTAAAATAGCCTCTCGATATCTCCATAAGAAATTCGTTCTTCTTGAATTTTTTTCTCTTTATCCACAAAACTGCATTCATACTTTTGAATTGTTGAATTGTGTGCATGGTGATCTTTTTGCCTATTAATATAATTAATCGCAGGTTGTAGATTTCTCTCACTTACAGTCAGCGCA
Source organism: uncultured Anaerolineaceae bacterium (assembly GCA_964430025.1). Lineage (GTDB taxonomy): Bacteria > Chloroflexota > Anaerolineae > Anaerolineales > Anaerolineaceae > UBA6170. The sequence continues at coordinate 219 of CAYSFA010000213.1, forward strand.
CCATAACCACGTTGCCAGAAGATATCAGGAAAATCAAAGGAACTTGCTCCTTTGAGAATTTTGATAACATTTGCAACAGAATTTTTTGGAGGAATTTCGATTAATAAATGAATATGATCATAATAACCATTAATTGATAATAGCTTACACCCGATTGAATTAGCTTTTTTTCGAATATGGGAGAAAACCTTCTCTTCCATGTCAGGGTTCAGAACAGGTTCTCGATTTTTTGTTGCCCAAATAATATGATAGAAAAGCCTTGCATAAGTCATTGTTTCTCCAAAAAATGAAGATTATTTTAAAGTTTTGACCATAACCGGATTTATCCGGTTTTTAAATGAAAGACACAGGTTTCAACCTGTGATTGAAGAGGAAAAACTCTTTATCGCTTCCATAAATGTTTTTATTTTTCCTGCATCCCAGTCCGCCAGCATGGATTCACGGGTAAAACCGGAATTAGTTTTAAAGGCACTACTGATGATTATCCCATCAGCTATGCGCAATGCTTGCTTCACATTCCCTACGTTCACTCCTCCTCCAATTAAAATCTTTGTTTTAACATCACTGGCAGAAACCTCATCAACCATCTGGATTGTCTCTTCAAAGTTTTTTCCAGTTAACACCACCGCATCCGCTCTCCCGAATACAGCCGCCTGACGCACTTCTTCTACCAAAGGCATTCGCCCCAAAGGTTCACCGGTGCGATCGTATACATCCGCGAAAATGGAAATATCTTCTGCGCCGATTTGATGACGGTATTGGACTGCTTCCGCGGCACATCCTTCCAGAATGCCTTCCGCTTTCACCATCGCTCCAACATATACTTTCAAGCGAACAAATTTTGCTCCAATGGATTGGGCAATCGCCAGCGGCTCTTTAGCCCCGTGACCAAGCAAACTAACCCCCAACTGCAATTCAGGAAACTGATCACAAATCCAGCTGCCAATCGCGGTGACTCCTGCAATAATATGTGGTGGTATTGGCCTGGATACCGGATGATCTCCCAAATCCTGTAATAGAATAGCTTGAATACCAGCTCTATTTGCCATTTCACAATTTCTTGATGCAAAATCACGAATTTCGGACATGGTTTTCCGATCCGGATGAGCAGAACCAGGAAATGGTGGTAAATGCAAAGCCGCGATTACTTTGGGAATTGGTTGTGAATTACTCATGCGCTTCTCCTTTTAGGTATTCCAATCCTACTATCTCACTGGTTCGAATACGGCTGATCCCTCCCCCACCTTCTTTGCTACGTCCCCCACCAAAATCACGAAAATAAGGTTCTCCCAGTCTTTCGGCACGATACGCCGCAAACAAACTACCTGGTATGAAGGACAATAATGATTGAAACATTTCTGGTAATCCACCGGCTACTGGTAATTGGACAATTTCTTCAGAAATTGACTTTAAAAAGTGATCCGGCGCTATCAAAGCCACACGCCTGCCGATCGCTTTCGCTGCGGTTACCACTTCGCTTGCCCGGCTGGCATCTCTTTCTCCGGCGGAGATGATAAACGTTGGTGTATCTTCTTTTTTAGCGAAATATTGCAAATGCGCCCACTCTTCCATATCTTGTGCAATGGCTGAGTCTCCACTGGTTTCCAAGATCTTCGCGGCTGAAAATAGTGCTGCTGCATATCCTGAGCCACTACCACAAAAGACAAATTCCGATGCATCCAACCACGTATCAGCCAGCTTTTCTGTAACTTCTTCATTTAATTGGATCGTGTCCTGAATTTTTCCAGGAAAGCTATCAATCATTCCACGAAAATGAGCCAACTCTTCCCCTGAAAGATGACCTCGTTTTTCGCCAAGATGCAATGCCACCAGCAGTAGTCCAACCTGATTGGCGACGAAGGAACGTACCCCCGGGATCACCATCCCCTCAGGGTCTTTGAAGGCAGGTTGGGTTGTGTCTACTATCACATCTGCAGCCCTTCCAATCCGGCTGGTGGGAGTAGCTGTTAACGCCATCACCTTCACACCTGCCTTGCGAGCCATCAACATGCCTTCCAGGGTACGCGAAACCTCACCACTGACGGATGCACCGACCACCAGGCATCGCTGTGGATTATGCAGTGTTTCAGCGGTGTACCTGGCAAATTGCATGGCAGTCAAAGCTTCAGTTTCCACCCCCGCCAGAACCCGGAATGCCAGTTGGGTAGCCACAGAAACGTGATGTGAATCTCCACATCCCATCAAATAAAGATGATCGAAGTAAGTGCAAAATTCAGGGGTAAGATTTTGCTGGATGCTCATCGAATATGCAGGGATGATTTGATGTACCATTTCCGGTAAACTACGAATTTGGGCAATCATTGGGTTTTGCATAGAGCTCCTTAGCGGTTGATTCGACCTAGTTTTTCAAATAATTGGTTCAATGTTGGATTGTGGTTATTTGTATTTTGTAATTGAAGATATTCACAAATCTCATCTAAAGTCGGGAGTTTTTCACCTGCCCCCCAACGTGTGGTAGCCAGCGCCCCAAAAGCATTGGCGAGGGTACCGGATAGCGTCAAATCCCAACCTTGGTTAACTCCATGGATTAAACCAGCACAGAAAGAGTCACCCGCGCCGGTTGAATCGATTGGCTCAACAGGAAATCCTGGCAGGTTCACATCGTTATCACGACTGATTAGTCGGCAGCCTTTCTCCCCTAATTTAAGGGCTATCAGTCCAACCCCTTTTGCTAAAATTGTCGAAATTGCCTTCTCAAGTGTTTGGGTTTGGGTGAGGGTGGTTGCTTCCGATTCGCTCAATATGACTACCGAAAGAAAAGGGAACATTGTCAAAATTTGGTCACGTGCCTTGCTGGCTGGCTCAACACCTACATCCAACGAAATAAATAACTTACGGGTTGAAGCAAGTTGTACTGCTTTCATCACTGCTTCAGATTGAGGAGGAACCAGACATGCATAAGCACTGATATGCAACCCATTTACCCCACCAAAGACCTTTTCCGTAATTTGATCCGGATGTAATAATAGATTTGCACCGCGATAGGTAAACATTGTTCTTTCAGCTAATTCAGAAACCACCAGGAAGGTGAGGCCTGTGGAGTGCTGGTCTTCCTGGGTAATAAGGTCTGTCGAGACTCCGCAGCCATCCAGGATAGGCAGGAGTTGTTGTGCCCAAATATCCTTCCCACAATGAGTCAGTAAAGCTGGATCGTTGCCTAACCGCGCTAGCACAATGGCGGTATTGGAAGCAGAACCTCCGGCATGTTGATGAAACTGGCGAACACTTCCATCGCCCCCTTCTGGCGGATATTGTTCGATTTGCATGAAGACATCCATGCACAGATCACCAATCACGATAAACTTGTTTGGCTTCATTGTTCCGAAAGCAAGTTCTTTGTTCATTTTCTATATCAGATACTTCGTAAGCGGTTTGGTTCTGACATGCGTTCAATCGCTAACCCGATTTGAGTAGCCACCAACACATTGTTTTCCAACAAACTTCGGTTCGATCGCACTGTCCTGCCACCAGAATGGTGTGCCATTCGGTCGAGTAGGAATGGAGTAACCTCTTTGCCTGATTTCCCGGAAGCCGCCAGATCTTCATTGGAAAGGGTTTTCCAATGCTCCACTTCTTCATTGGTAAGCTCATCCTGGGCTGGGATGGGATTGAAAACAAGAATTGCGTTGGTCAAACCCAGTTTACGAGCTTGTAAGAGCATGTCAGCAATTTCATCCGGGTTGTTAGCTCTTGGCAGGGATATGCCGCTGGATCGCGAGTAGAAAGCTGGCATCTCATCAGTTTGGTACCCCACCACCGTTACCCCAATCGTTTCCAAAATCTCAAACGTACCTGGTAGGTCAAGGATTGCTTTCGGACCAGCACTGACCACCACAATCGGGATACGCGAAAGCTCAAAAAGATCCATCGAAACATCCCAGGGTCCGGGATGAACACCACCAATCCCTCCAGTCGCGAAAACATTGATTTTGTTGAGATATGCCAGGCGGGCAGTAGCACTGACTGTAGTGGAAGCGCAAGTCTTTTGCGCCATGATGATCGGTAACTCGCGTACACCTGCCTTAAAAACATGCTTCTCATTCGCCATGCGGTTGATTTCATTTTCGGTCATGCCAATCTTGATTTGGCCATCCAGCAACCCGATCGTAACAGGTTCACCGCCATTTTCACGAACAATTTTTTCCATAGAGAGAGCAGTTTCCACATTTTCGGGATACGGTAAACCGTGAGTAATAACCGTTGATTCAAGTGCTACGCGCATCAA
>CAYSFA010000214.1:0-4457 GCA_964430025.1 uncultured Anaerolineaceae bacterium
TTCTTTTTGTCGAACAACCAGGTGGAAGTGTAAAAGTTTCCTGGCGTGCAAAACCGGGGGTTGATGTTTCTTCACTCGCACAATCATTTGGCGGTGGTGGTCATCCTGCTGCAGCGGGTGTAGAAATGAAAGGTACTTTGGATGAAGTACAAAAAATCATCATTGAAAAAACTCAGAATAAATTGGATGAATTAAGTTAAATGAATACATATTACATAAAACAATTTTTATCTATCCATTCCGGGGAGTAAAAAATGGAAAACAAAAATATTGTAAGTGGTGTGCTTGTGATAGACAAACCGATTGGGATGACATCCCATGACGTCGTGCAAGTCGTAAGAAAAGGAACAAATATCCGAAGAGCTGGTCACACTGGCACATTGGATCCTCGCGCTTCTGGTGTGTTAGTTATCCTGGTTGGCCCTGCTGTTCGATTAAGTGAATACGTTTCAGCTTCAGATAAACGATACCAGGCTGTTATTCAGTTAGGCACTACTACTGATACTTATGACGGTGATGGGAGGGTCTTATCCACCACCTCTGTAGACATCTCAGAAAAGCAGTTTGACGATGTTTTGCAATCATTCGTTGGTGAAATTGAACAAGTCCCGCCACCTTACTCCTCAGTAAAAGTAAAAGGCCGTCATGCTTATGATATGGCACGCAATGGAGAAGAAGTCGACCTGGATCCCCGAACAATTAATGTTTACAATTTAGAGTTGCTCGAATGGGCTCCTCCTGAAGCTGTCATTGATGTTTTCTGTTCCTCAGGGACCTATGTAAGATCATTAGCCCATGATTTAGGTGAAAAATTAGGATGTGGAGCTCATTTGATTGGACTTCGCCGAACTCGATCAGGACGATTTACATTGCGTGATGCAGTTCCCCTAAGGAAATTAAAAGAATCTTTTGACGACAATACTTGGGAAAAATACCTTATTCCAGCCGCTGAAGCTCTTTCCGATTGGCCAGCAGTTGAACTGGATACTGAAAAACTCGATATCGTTCGTCATGGTAGAAGAATATCCGCTGAGCCTGGATTAGGAAATATGGCACGAGCGATCAGTGAAGATGGTGAATTAATAGGATTGCTAGAGTTGGATCCAGACACCATGGAATGGCAACCGAAAAAGGTTTTTACATCATAAATTGAATAATAAAAGGTGACCAGGTTTATGGAAATCAATGAAATTCTCAACTTCAACGATGACCAGGTCGTTTATGCAACAATTGGCGCTTTCGATGGCGTTCATTTAGGTCATCAAAACCTGATTTCTACTGTCGTTAAAAATGCTCAAAAAGATCATGCTAAATCACTGGTGGTTACATTTTATCCAAATCCGGCAGTAGTTCTTAAATCTATTCCCATGCCATTTTATATCACCAGTCCCCAGGAGAAAGAAGAAGTCTTCCGGTCTTTAGGGGTAGATTTTATTTTATGCCTAAAATTCTCCAATGAAATGTCAGGTTTTTCTCCTGAACAGTTTCTGGAAATTATTCTCAAGAAATATCCTGTTACCCGGTTTTGGTTAGGCGAAGATTTTGCCATGGGGAAGAATCGAAGCGGAAATATCAATGTTTTGGAAGAAATTGGGAAAACTAAAGGATTTTCAATTCACAAGTTTCCTCATATTCAAGACAATGGGGAGAAGATTTCCTCATCTATGATCAGGGGATGGGTTTTACAAGGGAGCTTTCCACCAGTGTCTAAAGCATTAAATCGCTATTATTCAGTGATTGGAAATGTCATGCACGGCGATGCTCGTGGACGTAAATTAGGGTTTCCCACTGCCAATATTGATATCTGGAAAGGAAAGTTGCTTCCCAGCCCCGGTGTGTATGCTACCTGGATTGAAGTAAATGGGATGATTTATCCATCTGTAACAAATGTAGGAGTTCGCCCTACTTTCGATAATCAATCCAATCAAACCAGGGTGGAAACCTTCATTCATGATTATTCCAGGGATATCTATGATAATCAAGTAAAATTATATTTCGTGGAGAAAACGCGCAACGAAAAAAAATTCGAATCGATTCAATTACTGATCGAGCAAATCCAGAATGACGCGAAACAATCTGAGGAGATTCTAAAACATGCCAATCAACCGACAGGTCTATTTACTTGATCCCCATGATCTAACCCCAGAAACTATTGCTGTAACTTTTGCTAAAACTTCTCGATCTCCCCAAACTTTTCAACAAATTGCTGACGAACTTACCGATGAGAAATCAGCGGAATTTCATGAAAAATGGGTAGTCGGATATGGACATGCTTCCGTCGCGGAACATGCAGTTTTACATATCGCGGTTGAAAACGTTTCACGTCTCGCTGTTGAATGTCTTGAGAGTAATCGCCTGGCTTCCTACACAGAAAAATCCACCAGATACCAGAAATGGGATAAAAGCAGTTTTTATGTACCTACAGAACTGGATAAGAACCTTTCACTAAAAGAAAAATTCCTGGAAGCCAGCAACTTTATATTTCAGACCTATCAAAAATCATTACCTGTGGTTCGTAAAGAGATCGAAAAGCAAAAACCTAAAAGACCAGGCGAAACGGATGGAGCGTGGGAGCGAAGAATTCGTTCTGATTATGTGGATGTTTGTCGGTTTTTATTACCAGCATCTGCGTTAGCAAATGTAGGTATGACCATAAATGCGCGTGCTTTGGAACATGCAATAAAAAAAATGCTCACTCACCCTTTGGAAGAAGTCCAATTAATGGGAAAAGAGATAAAACAAGTTTCCCAAAATAATGTGCCTACTTTAGTGAAATATGCAGATGCCGTCCCTTATTGGGAAATAGTAGCGGATCAATTTGAAGAGTATGCCAGGTCGATCGATTCTCAGGATTTGCTTACTGATTGGTGTAATCTAGTAGATTTTAATAAAGATCTGGTGCTTCAGGTAATCGCGGGGTTAATCTACAGGTACAGTAAAAATCAATATGCTGAAATTCTAAGTTGGATTAAGAAATTAGATTACGATCAATTAGAAAAACTAGTCAATAGGGTCACAGGTGATCTTGGAAAGTACGACATTCCTGTACGCGAATTAGAATATGCCGACTTTACTTTTGATTTGGTGATGGATCAAGGAGCTTATTTTGAATTGAAAAGGCATCGTATGATGACCCAGACTCCTCAACGATTAACAACTCTTTTGGGGTATGCTGTTCCTAAAACGATCACAGATGCAGGCTTTGAAAAAGAATATAACCAGGCAATGGAAATTGCAGATCAAACCTACAAAGAAATCGCAGATTGGAATCCGGACGTTGCCAGCTACATCGTTCCAAATGGTTTTAACCGCAGATTGCTCTTAAAAGCAAATCTTCGAAGTATTGATCACCTATTGAACCTGAGAAGCGCCTCAAATGCTCATTTTTCCGTGCGACGGATCACTCAAAAAATGGCTGTAGAGTTATTGAAGATAAGTCCACTTCTAAAAAAGCTTATTCGTTTCAATCCCAATGAAACTTGGGAATCCATCGAAAAAGAGTATTTTTCAGAAGTATCGCACACAATTTAACTATGCGCAATTATTTGTTCAGTTGATCAAATAATTCTTTTACGGTTTCGGATTGCAATTCGGTATCATACCAATTCCACATCTCATCCAATAATTGATCCATATATGGTTTTAATTTCAATTGTTTTTCATCATCGGACAAGGAGCCATCTTGTTTTATTCCCTCAAATTCGGGGTTTTCTCTTTTCCAATCCTCAATCATTCTATAAGCTTTTTTGGGTCTTTCCACCCAAACGCCAACTCGTGTGAAATCTTCCTTCATCATCCAACAAATTGGGATGTTCACAAATCCTTGGGCTCGAAAATCCTCCCATAATTCTGGAAATTTCGATCGATCAAATATCCGCAATTCAATTTTTGGAGAAGCTTCAGAAATCTTCGCAATGATAGGGATATTCATCAGACTATCTTTACAATTTTCTTCCGCCATTACCAGGATTTTAATTGGTTCATCAATTTTCTTGAACCGATCAAACTCAGCTGAGGTGATATAGATATTTTTAATTCTTTGACGCATTTGAGTCTGAAAGACATTCATCTGATTGACATATTCTTCCAGGCTGACCCCTTGTTCCCATACCCGCTGATTAATCATTATCAATTCCTCTTACTTTTTTCTTTATTATCACTATTTTCGTTGAACTTACCAACTTTCGAAAATCTTTTTACTTTCTAAATATTTTCAAATGTCAATTTCGACAAATTGAAAAAATCAATTGACAAAAAATTATTCCGATTTATAATCTTACCTAATAAGTTGATATTTACAAAGACGATGAAGAGGACGAGTAATTAATGTCCCGACGGTACAGAGAGCAACACCAGGTGAAAAGTTGCCCGTACAACATTAATGAATGGACCTCAGAGTTGCAGGATGAAAGAGCAATCAAGTAGTCTGAGCCGGAGTTGCCACCGTTATCAAGGTA
>CAYSFA010000215.1:0-4426 GCA_964430025.1 uncultured Anaerolineaceae bacterium
CCGCGCTGATTGACAGGTTGCCGAAAATCCCAGTTATGCAATAGGTTTTGTTTAGTTGGCGTACCCGCCTCGCCCAATGCGCCCTGTGCCAATATCTGCCAGTACGTTGTATTGATGGGCGAATTGCCTGTGCTATTCGCTTTGCAGATGTAACTGCTGCCCTCAAATGTAACGATATCGAGCCGCGTGTAATTTGTCGCCGCGACATACTCGCCCCTCGCGACAGGGCAAACACGCCCAAGGTCTGTCAATGCCATATAGTCATCTCCTATTTGTATGCCGTCATGGCATTTGATAATGTCACGGTTGGCAAGTCGCAACCCGACTCCATGCCCAACCCTGTATCGAAACGCACAAGGTGCTGTGTCACGCCGACCTTGATTTCCGCGCCGTTGAGCAGTTCCACCGTCATGGTGTCAAGCGGCGAAATGGTTTCGCTCCCTGTCCACTCCATCAGTGCGCTGTGCCTTGCCATGACCCAAAGTGCGACAAGGTTGATTTTATTGTCCAGTATCGTCTGATTGTTGGCGTTGCCATAATATAGATAAGGATTATCGCGGATGTCTACAATGTAGTACGGCGCGTCGCCATTCAGCGCATACGTTTTTGTCAGCGGCGGCGTGTCCATTGGCGCGGCGTACTCATACAAACGTATCTCGTAATTCATGCTTGCGAAATTATTGTTCGTTGTCAGTTTGACATACCGCGCAGGATCAACGCGTTCGCCTGTATCGTCAATGGCGCGGACTTCAAGCAGACCGTCCGTGTTGATAAGCGCATTCGCTCCCGCGAGTGCCGATATCCATCCCACGATATCCCGGCATGTAGTCGCCTTTCCGGTAGGCAGGATAGGCTTTATCGCAATGCTCGATGCGCCCGATGGTATCGCGCCCGCCTTGAGCGTGACTCCTGCCTGTGTGCAAGCGTCAGCGACAATCGTCTGGTAGGTCGCAGGATAAGTATTATTGTCAACGTAGGCTGTCATCATGCGGTTGCCCATGTAGTCAGACCCCGATAATGTCAGCGCGGGGATATGCTGTTGGTTGTCGATTTTGTCCACCACAAACACGCCCAATGGCATGTCCTGCCAACCCCATACATACAAATCATCCGTCACCGTCAGTATGCCGTCCGTGATGATATATGTGTTGTCGCCTGTGTACACCAGTTCGCCGTCAACGATGCTGAACAGGCTTTCTTCGCCGTCCCCCGTCAGCGTTAATTCGCCGTCAATGATGTCGGGCGTGACGATAAAGTCATCATTCTCAATGGCGCGGTAGGCAGACATTTGTAGGCTTATTATTGCGCCGTCAAGGGATTTCGTCCCTAACTCCTCGCCGCCGTAGTCCCACCGCCTGTCATCATTGGCAAGGGTAAGGCTAAATGTCGCGGCGGCAGTTGTGCCGATAGGTACCTGCCCCGCGTCAAAGTTTGTTTGGTAAGCAACGATATCTTCGGGGTCAAGGGTGATGATAGTGCCGTCCGTCAAGGTCATTGTGCCGCTTGCTGAAAGGATGCGGGACGGCTGCGCGAACCCGCTCCCCTCAATCAAGACATTGCCGTTGACAAGCGAATACACGCCGTAACCGTCCACCAATAAATCGAGGCGTGTGTTGATAAGTTCGGGTTGCACGAAATACGGCGGTATCGTATCGTCAAAGGACAGCAACCCTGTGTCCAAGTCTACCGTAAACGCGCTCATCTTAACGCTCCAACAGGGTCATGCTAAGACCCTCCCAATACGGTACGCCGTCTTGATACATCAGCATGGGCGACTCCCTGTCCGTCACATGGCAGACAATCGTCTTGTCTATCCCTTCTTCGGGGTCGGGATACTCCACGCGAAAGAATATTGGTTTGACCGCCGACAGGATAGCCGAACATTCGGCGTTTGAGAGTGCGCCCCATTCAAGGTCAAGCCGTCTTTTGACCGCCACACGGTCAATCAGCGCATCGCCAAGGGCATTGCGTATTTCACCCGATGATATTTCTGTAATCCCAATCGCGCATCGTTGCGGCGTTTTTACTGGTGTACCGTTTATGTTAATCATTTATGTAACCGACAGTATCGTCCTGCCGCTCCTTTGCTGAACTGAATTGATGGCTTTGATGGACGCTCTGCCAAGGCGTTCGCCGTCCACCACCAATTCGATGTTGAGTCTGCCCATGACCTGCTCCACGGCGCGGCTTATCGCGCTTTCAGATCCCGACAGGTTGGGCGTGGGCAATGATGGCGTTGATGCCGTGATGCCTGTCAGCGCGTTTGTGGCGCCCATTGCAAGTGCGGACGCGGCATTGCTGACCATGCGCGTTGTGTCCGTCATGCCTATCGCAAGACCCTCGCCGATGTTCTCGCCGAACCCAATCGCGACTTTCGACGGAGAACCAATAAGCATCTCAAGCCTTAAGACTCGTTTGATTTCTGAGGCGACTTTGTCGGCGGCGGTGGTTATTTCGTCCAGTTTGTTGTTCATGCCAGTAGCAACGGAACTTGCGGCGTTCTCGCCAATGCCCGTGTTGTCTACGGCAGGAACCTTGGCGGCAAGCGCAATATTATTTGCGGCTGTCTTGGTATTGGTTGTTTCTGCCTTGATTTCAGCCGTGACGGTTGCGGCGGCAGTCTTGCCGATACCCGCAGTTGCAGGAGCAGGAGGTACGGCGGCGGTAGATTGCGCGGATGCGGCGGCTTGCGTGTTGGCGGTTTCTGTCTTGATTTCTGCCGTGACCTTCTCCGCGCCCTCTTTGCCCTTGCCATCCGTGGGTATTTCGGGTATCTTCAAGGCTTCTATGAGTTTATCTATCTCTGCCTGGAAAGGATTCGCGCCACCGAATACGTTGACATATCCCTCGCTTGTCGGGATTTTCAAGTTTTGAAGCATCGTAAGAAGCGCTGTTTTCGCGGCAGCATCCAGTTCGTCAATATTAAGTCCCGCAAGGAAATTAGCCACGTCGAATGTCGCGTCGATTTGCACAACAACATCGTCACTTGCAAACGCTTCTTTTATTGATGTTTGAAGTTTTAAGATACCATCGACAATTGCCGCGCTCTCTATCGCGGCGAGTGATTCTTTCATCCGACGCTCAAGCTCTGACACAGCCTCGGCATAAGACAGACCCGCCAATCCCATCGCCTCAAGAACAGCCTCCCATTCGGGCTGGTTCCATGCGTTCAGCAGGATGTTCTTTTGCTCCTGTAGTTTGGTTTGAGCCGATGAGGTTTCTGACGCAAGGGCTTCTTTTAATGCCTTGAAATAATTTGCGATCGATGTCGGATCAAATGTTAAATTGAAAAGCGCATCGCTTATTTTACCGCTTGTAGTGAGGCCGCCCGCGAGGTATTCCATCATTCTCCCGCGTTCTTCGCGGGCTTCGATGAAAATCGCCCAATCTTCCGCTGTCGGCTTTGCTCCGTTAGACCACTTGCTTAAGAGCCCCTCAATGATTGCATTCTGTGCGTTTACTTTCTCTTGCAAGCCTGAGTAGAGTAAGTCAACAGCCGCGCCGATTTGGCCTGTGCCGTCAAAGGTGGCGTTAACCTGGTCTATTGCGGCGGTGACAATAATGTTGCTGTCATCAACGCCCTTTTGCACAAGGGCTGTCAGCGCATCCGTTTCCTCTTGTGTGAAAGTCTTTTCATTCCAGTTGAGCGTTCCAAGGTCTGCTTTTGCTGCGGTTATCCTCGCGGTTACTTCGCCTACCGCAACATTGGCAGCGGCCTCCAAATCTGCTTTTGCCTTGTCTGCCGTTGCTTGGTCGATATCCCCCGCTTTGAGCATTGCGTTGACTTTTGCAATTTGCCTGTTCTTGTCTTGCTCGATTGCCTTGACAAGTTCGCCGCCCTTGCGGATGACCATGTTGCTGATCCCGTCAGCCACTTTTTCCGTGACAGTCCCGCCCTCGAGAACAGCGTCAACCTTTGCCGTTACTTGAGTTGAGAACTTATAGGCTTTCTCGTTGAGTGTTTTTAACGCGCCCTCTAATTGGCGAATCTTGTTGTCATATTCCTGCTGAGTAATTTGCTTGTTCTCAAGCGCGACATCAAGATAAGCGGTTACGCTCTTACGGATAGTCGATGAGTATCCCTGTACTGCCGCGTTAATTCCGTCTATCGCGGTCTTTATGCGCTCTGCCCCTGTCGTGGTAGGCGGGTCAATGCTTATTTCGATTGCAAGTTTCTTGGTCTTTTTCTCTGTTTCGGCATAGTTGTTTATCGCCGTATCAGTTTTTTCCTTTAGGATGTTTATCTCATCAACAACATCCTTGAGGGCAGTACCGACACTTTTAGCAACCTGTGTCCTTGCCTCATCAAGCGTCATCACAACATTATCAAAGGATTCCGCGCTTGCGTCTCCCATGCTTGACAGCGATTTAATGACATTTCCCGCGCCCACGGCCAACGAGGTCAGCGCAGGCAGAACCGCGAGCA
>CAYSFA010000216.1:0-4367 GCA_964430025.1 uncultured Anaerolineaceae bacterium
CACACCGTGTGGGACTGCAAGTGTCACCTCGTCTGGATCACGAAGTACCGGTACTGTATTTCTCAAAACGAACTTAGAATAAAAGCAAAATCTCAAAATTTTGATTTGATAAAGACAAAAGCAGAAGTGGGGAATGTGAGCAAATTGGTAGCAAATTACTACAGTCTATTCTTGAAAAAATAATTAATTATTACAACCTTGTAATCACTTAACAATTAAACAAATCAATATTCTTTCCCTTACAGAATCCTAACAACAATCCCAATATGTTTGCCTGGCATGCTATTTTTACACAGTTATTTCTATTGGCATGTCAGGAGCAGTAAATGAGTTTGTTTATTAGTAAAATAATTCGGATCACAATTTTGTTCAGCGTAATCATCACATTGGGATTTACAGATACCTTTGTAAAAGCATTCGAAGATAATGAAATAACCATCACTTCCATTGATAATGGATTGAATAAACCAATGGGAATCAAAAGTAATGAAATCGGAATTGCCCGATCTGAACAGGTAAGAATGAATTCGCAAGGAATTGATCAAATTGCCTACAACCTTAGAGTAAATCAAGGCACAGATCAACAAGCTCGTTTCCAAATATTTAGCGACCTGAATTTAAAAGCAAATTTCAATGTCATTGAAGATACCATCCATTCCGGATATTTGATGGCAGGAACCTTAGATGGCGATCCAAATAGTCTGATCACCTTAGCTTCCACAGACGGATTCGTCAGTGCGAATCTGGAATTTCAAGGGAAACAATATCATTTGAAAAGTGATGAATATGGAAATTATTCCTTTGAAGAAATCGATCAATCACAATTTCCGGAAGAATTAGAAGCCATCCCCGATGGAGCCGATGTATCAGGAACATTCACTGATGAAAACTTCGATGTCCCCTTATATGACAGTGCTTACGTAATCGATGTCATGGTTGTGTACACCTCCACTGCCCGAACACGAATTGGTGGAACAAGCCAAATGCAAAATTTGATTAATCTGGCTGTTAGCGAAACCAATGTAGGATACCAACGAAGTGGGATCAACTCCTTCATGCGACTGGTTCATTCGGTTGAAGTGAATTATGATGAGTCAATTATGTCTTCCTCCAATGGATGGAATACAGCATTATCAAACTTAACCAATAATGATGGAGTGATTGATAATATCCACAACTTACGCGATTCCTATGGGGCTGATTTGGTCGTAATGATTGTTGAAAGTTCGACTTATTGTGGTTTGGGCTGGCTGATGACCCCTAATTATCAATACGATTCGGTTGGTTTCAGCCTAGTGTCACGTACCTGCGCTACCGGATATTATTCATTCGCACATGAGACAGGCCATAATATGGGTGCTCACCATGATCGATCTTCAGCTGGTGGTGGAACTGCAATGTATAGTTATTCATACGGTTACCAGGCTCCTGATTCCTCATTCAGAACTATCATGGCTTACAATTGCCCCAGTAGCTGCACTCGAATAAATCAATGGTCAAACCCGGATGTGTACTACAACAATCAACCCACCGGCATCCAATCCACTGCGCCAAATGGTGCGGATAACCGTCTCACTTTAAATAAAACAGCCCCCATTGTAGCAAATTTCAAATCTCCAATACCTACTGCCCCTGCTCCAATCACCAATTTAAAAGTTTTCAGCTCAACCAATAGCATCACTTTAGATTGGACTGCTGATATCACAACCACATCATATGAAGTTCAGATATCAAATGAATTAGCTAAAACAGTGGCACTTGATTCGAGTCTTGATATTACTCAAATACCTTACACAATTAATGGGTTGGAGAGAGGTGTAACTTACTCCATCACAATAATTTCTATCAATGATTTTGGATCCACAGTGAACGATCCCATAAGAGTTACAACACCTTCTCATGCCATCTTCCTTCCGCTGACAACTAAAAACTAAAGCTTAGAATATGATTTTTATTACAGGCTTGAAATGACATTTTCAAGCCTGTTGTGATTTAATTTTTTTGACATCAATTTTCTAATATATTATACTGAAATGAGATAATAAATTTAATTAGGAGGACTTTATGGGAAATGATGGGAAATTTAAGCTAACATATGGAACTATGTTCAATCCCCCTGAAGAATTTCATTCAGATTATGAAAAAAACCTGGCTGATTTGAAAAGCACTTTCGGGCATGAATATTCCATGATTATCGATGGAAAAGAAGTTTTTGCAGACGAAAAATTTGAAAACCGAACGCCAATCAACACCGAACAGGTTATCGGGGTTTTTCAAAAAGGAAATGAGAAAAATGCCGATGACGCTATTGCAGCTGCCAAAAAAGCATTCACTGGCTGGAGAAAAACACCATGGCAGGAACGTGTGCGATTACTGAGAAAGGCTGCTGACCTCATCGAAGAACGTTGTTACTACATTGGCGCAGCGATGAGCCTTGAAGTTGGAAAAAATCGTATGGAAGGCATTGGTGACGCGGTAGAGACTGCTGAATTAATTCGTTATTCTTGCGAACAACTGGAGAAGAATAATGGATTTGAAATTCAGATGGGAAGTGACCCCTTCGTTGGACTAGAATCCACCAATCGATCAGTCATGCGTCCCTATGGTGTTTGGTTGGTTATCAGTCCCTTCAATTTCCCAGGTGCCCTAACCGGTGGGCCAGCAGGGGCAGCCATGGTCGCGGGGAATACTGTGGTTATGAAACCTGCAACCGACACGCCATTAACCCCATATTTGCTCGCAAAGGCATTTCAGGATGCTGGGATTCCCGAGGGAGTATTTAATTTTGTCACTGGTCCTGGAAGTACTTTAGGAAATGCCTTAGTAAATAACCCTGACGTAGCCGGAGTTACTTTCACCGGATCTTTCGATGTTGGTATGGGAATTTTTAGAAACTTTGCCCAAAATGGCCCTTACGTTCGCCCTACCATTCTGGAATTAGGTGGGAAGAATCCAACAATTGTTTCCAAACATGCCAACCTGGACGATGCAGCTTTAGGAATTGTTCGCTCTGCGTTTGGTTTACAAGGACAAAAATGTTCAGCTTGTTCCAGAGTGCTGGTAGAAGAATCTGTACATGATCAACTTGTTCAAAGAATGGTGGAGCTCACTGAAAAACTGACCATCGGTGATCCAACCAAAAGAAGCGTCTTTATGGGACCGGTCGTTAACAAAAGCTCATACAAAGACTATCAGGATTTCACAGGTGAATTAATTAAAGCAGGTCGCTTATTAACCGGTGGAAAAATATTAACCGAAGGTGATTTTTCAAAAGGTTATTTTGTCGCTCCGACATTAGTTGCGGATGTACCATATTCACACAGATTATGGAAATATGAAATGTTCCTGCCCATTACGACGGTTGGGAAAATCAGCAGCCTTGAAGAAGGTATGAAAATAGCAAATGATGTGGATTATGGCCTTACTTCAGGATTCTATGGAACCGAAGAAGAAGCAGCCTGGTTCTTCGACAATATCGAAGCTGGTGTCAATTATGCAAACCGACCACAAGGGGCAACCACTGGTGCATGGCCTGGGTTCCAACCCTTTGGTGGATGGAAAGGTTCTGGCGCGACTGGTAAGAATGCAGGTGGTGTCCACTATCTTCAAATGTACATGCGAGAACAAGTTTTCAACTTAGTGAAAAAACTTTAATCCCAAAAAATGTACAATCCAATGAAATAAAGTTATGGTGCTGTTCAATGACCTTGAACAGCACCAAGTTGTTCATATGAATGAAGTAAAAAATAAATTTGGTAAATTCTTAATAATTCTGGGGGGGCTCTGCTTGCTGCTTTTTGGGTTTTCAATCATTGCAGATAGCGTACAATTTTATCTTTTAATCACTGGTATCCTGATAATTCTTTTTGGTACAATCTTAAGAAGAAAGCCTCAGAACAGGGACATAGATTCAGATGAGAACTCAACAAAAATCAACCGGGGTAAAAATCAAAGAATAGAACGATTTGAACCAAATCAAAAAGAAAATCGTCAATCAAGACGCTCAAGGCGATCCAAATATTAATCATTCAAAAGAGTGAAACGATGTCAAAACTAAAAACCTTAACAGAAGCCATTCAAGAATTTGTTCATGATGGTGATGTCATCTATGCTGCAGGATTCACACATATGATTCCCTTTGCGGCTGCTCATGAAATCATCCGCCAAAAAAGAAAGAACCTTACCGTTGCCAGGGCTACGCCTGATTTAATCTATGATATGTTAACCGCGGCGGGATGCGTAAAAAAGGTAATTTTTTCCTACATGGGTAACCCAGGTGTAGGTTCATTGAGAATCATGCGCGATGCAATTGAGAAAGGTCAAATGGAATGGGAAGAATATTCTCATTTTGGCATGATCTCCCGCTT
>CAYSFA010000217.1:0-4348 GCA_964430025.1 uncultured Anaerolineaceae bacterium
GCAAACGAGATGAGTTTGGCAGTACATTCCTTGGAATATGAGATTGAGCGATTGCAATCAGAAGCGAAAACAGTCATGTTGGTAGCGATTGACCAGAAAGTACATGGATTAATTGCTGTGGCAGATATGGTTAAATCCGGGTCAGTGGAAGCAATTCAATCCTTGAAATCCATGAACCTGAAAACAGTAATGATCACAGGAGATAATCTTCAAACAGCGAACGCAGTTGCTGAACAAGTGAAAATCGATCAGGTGATCGCAGAGGTTTTACCTGAGGACAAGATTGAAAAGGTGAAACAATTACAGTCTGCTGGTGAAGTTGTGGCAATGGTCGGTGATGGCATTAATGATGCTCCAGCTTTAGCTCAGGCAGATGTTGGGATGGCCATCGGAACGGGAACCGATGTAGCGATGGCTTCGGCCCCATTGGTGTTGATGGGTGGGGATTTGTCCGGAGTTCCGAAAGCGATTCGATTATCCAGATTAACCTTGAAAACCATCAAACAAAATTTATTCTGGGCGTTCTTTTACAACGTGATATTAATTCCTGCGGCGGCATTAGGATATCTCAATCCGATGTTAGCTGCTGGTGCCATGGCGTTTAGCAGTGTATTTGTCGTAAGTAATAGTCTGCGATTGCGAAGAAGGAAATTAAATTAATTATCGACGAATCAATAAAGTGCGACGCTCGATTTTCTTAATGGCTGCGTGATTAATCTTAGGGATGCCTCTTAAATAAAGTTCTTCCAGGTAACGCATCTCCCCTAATTTTTTGATCGCCAGGTCGGTCAGGCGTGTGCAGTAACTGAGATCCAGATATCTTATGTTTTTCATTCCAATAATGGGATCGATACCATAATCATTCATGCCACAGGCACTTAAATTTAATTCCTTGATTTGGGTTAACGAGGGAACAAATCTCATCCCCAAATTTCCCACATTTCGATTTTCAGCCAAATTAAAAGAAATCAATCCTTCTACATATTGTAATTCTTCTATCAATGGTCTTATCGTTTCATCGTTTACATTCTTGATGGATATCTCTGCTTCCATTCCTTCCGGAATGTCAAAATATCCTGGGCCTTCATCCAGTTTTACCCAATCTATTTCTTTTTGGCCTGTAGGTCGTAAGAAGATTTCGATCGGATAACTGGTTTTAATTTTTCTGTTTTCATTATTCATATCCGCATTTTATCATAGCTGAGGGTGGATAGATAAAAAAACACATCCTGTGAACAAAAACAGGATGTGCTGGTTCTATCGGTAAATGGCTATTTGAGTAATTTTTTCAATTCGGGGATTTGTCCTGCACTCCCTAATTTATGGTTTTTGTCTGCAATAAATTTTGCATATTCTGCCATGAACACTTTTCCAGGGGGTCGCAGATCAAAATTTTCCGGATGATCAAGGAAATACTCACGATGAACACGAGTCCAAACCAGGCGTCCATCGGTGTCGATATTAATTTTTGTCACACCTAGGTCGGCAGCCCGTTTGAATTGTTTGTCATCAACACCTTTTGCCCCAAGAAGTTTCCCACCAGCTTTGTTGATTCTTTCAACTTCTTCCTGTGGGACTGAACTTGAACCATGCATGACAAGCGGAAAACCGGGAAGTCGTTTTTGAATTTCTGAAAGAACATCGAATCTCAACGCCTGAGTGCCAGCGAATTTAAAAGCTCCATGACTGGTACCGATAGCGCAGGCAAGTGAATCAACGCCTGTCCTTTCCACGAATTCCTTTGCCTGGTCAGGATCGGTGAGTTTTGCATCAGCTTCATCAACTTTTACATGCTCTTCGACACCACCTAATTGTCCTAATTCAGCTTCCACCACAATCCCTTTGGCATGGGCAGCATCTACCACACGTTTGGTGATGGCGATATTTTCTTCAAAAGATTCGTGGCTGGCATCGATCATGACTGAACTATAAAATCCACTTTCGATACAATCGTAGCAAGTCTGTTCGTCACCATGATCAAGATGGACAGCGAAAATTGCTTCTGGAAAGATCTCATCCGCGGCTCTGATAATCGCTTCCAACATCAGTTTATCCGTATAAGATCGAGCTCCCTTACTGATTTGAATAATGAAAGGTGCTTCTGAATCCACATTACCACGAAACAGCCCCATTGTTTGTTCAACATTATTTATGTTATAGGCACCAATAGCATATTTTCCATAGGCGGTTTCAAACAATTTTTTCGTTGTAACAATCATAGGTTTCTCCTTTTAGCTAAGATTTCTTGTAAAACTCATCATCTATGATTGTAGATCAAATACAAAGTGATTTCCAATCAAAAAGATAAGTAGTTTAGTTATCCAATTGTTTTATTTGTTTGTCTAAATTCATCAGGTGAATTTGAAGTTGACTCAATTCTTCGTTGACATTATCCAAAGATTCGCGTTCGGATCGTACAAATCTGGTGTAAGGTGAAATGGCAGTATTGATTCTTTCCAAACTACGCTCCAACTCATGGTTAAATTGGGTAGTCAATGTTTTTACCAATTGTTCTCTTAGTTCTCGTATTTTCTCTGTTAAATCCTGATAGGCTTTTCTGCGTTTTGCAGGAATTACAAAGAGACCCAAGACAGCGACAGCACTGGCAACCAAAATGCCCGTTACATCGGCAGATAATGAAGTAGCCAGAACAGCGATAAGCGTCCCAAGGCCTACTGCACCTACCTCGATGGCAGCAGCGGCTGCTACAGCATTTTGAGCTCCGTCAGCAATATTGGCAGCTTCAACATGCCGATCATACCCATCGATGACGCGTTTTGCACGATTGGCAACGCTTTCGATTAAATGTTCACGATTATATTGGAAGGTTGTGTTGAAATTATCCCCCATGATTTTTCCTTCATGAGCATTCTTACGCTTCTCCAAATGCTCCAGGACAGCTTGCCATTGACGAAAATCACGATCCACCATCCAATCAATTAACTCATTCACTTTGTTTTCAATTTGTAGTGGTACATCAGAAACGACATCTAATTTAAACGCATTTTGAATTCGATCTTTTTTGAGAAGATCAGGAATACGTGCTATTCGCAGATATTCCTCAAAGAAACTCTGGCCACGTTGTTCCATTTCAAAAAGGATATTTTCAATGTCCGACATTCGGTAGTCGAAATCATGAACCATATCGCCTTTATATAAATTGAGTTGTCGTTCCACACTGTTGATTACTTCCCAATCATCATTGAGCAAGGTTAATCTTGATTGAACAATATCATAATATCGTTGGTTTAAATTTAAGCCAACGCCAATCGGGTTGAGTAATTTAAGGCGGATCCGTTCGGTTTCATCCAAAGAGGACTTGATATGTTGTTCAAGTGCTTCAAAATGGCTGGCATTCCAAAGGTGAGGTTTTCCTTGTTTTGCCTGAAGGGCTAACCTGGAGCTAACTGAAAAGATTTCAGGCTGGATGCCTAATAAGGTAAAGGCATTTTCTTTAATAAAATCTTCAACTTGCTTTACTTCTTCATCATTCTGCAGCAAATCAATTTTATTTAAGACTATTACCAGTTTCTTACCCCAATCACGAATTTGTTGTAAAAATGATCTTTCACTTTCAGAGAGCGGCCGATCCGCTGAGGTAACAAATAAAACCAAATCAGACCGGGGAACAAATTGATTGGTAATCTCCTCATGTTTGCGTATGATTGCATTCGTTCCTGGGGTGTCTACGATGCTGATTTCATTGAGAAGGGGAATAGGTGATCCGATGATCAGAATATTCTTGTCAGACAAGGTTTCCTGATTTTTGTCGGAATAACGAATGATGTTGATTTGCGTGGTGGTAGGGGTAACGCCTTCTTTGAGAAGATGTTCTCCCAACAAGGCATTAATGAAGGAACTTTTTCCAGCGTTAAATTCCCCAACGATAACCAGTAAAAATAAATCATCAATTTGCCGAATTGATTGATTTAAAGTATCCAGATCGCTTTTTGATGCACCAAAAGAAACCAAGGATATTTGTAAATCATTGAGGAGATTTCTCTCCAATGTTAATAGATCTTCTTGTGTTTGATTGAGTATTCTCATTAATTCTTCTCCATTACGCTATTGATCATACACGCAACGCTCGGAAAATAAAAGGTTTTTCTACGCAGTTCTGAAGATTTTGTGGGAGAATTTGTATTGATTTTTTCCGAGATCTTTTGCCTCATACATGGCAGAATCGGCTTTATTAATTAATTCCTGTGCTGTTGTTCCATCAATAGGATAGACACTAATACCGAAGCTGGCAGTGACTTTGCATTCATTCTCATCAATGATGTAGGGTTTTGTAATGGAATTAAGAATTTTTTCTGCAATGGGAAGAATCGCTTCATGATCGAGGATA
>CAYSFA010000218.1:0-4336 GCA_964430025.1 uncultured Anaerolineaceae bacterium
GCTTCCTTAAATTCAAAACAGCAGAGGGATTAAGCCAACGCACAATTACCTCCTACGAATAAACGCTCAACAATTGGTTGAAATACATTGGAGATCGGAGTGTTCCTGAACTTCAGGCATCCGATCTTACCGGTTACATGGCCTGGCTGCGCACCGCGTACAAGCCGATGCGCTTCAATGGCAGTAAAGAGCCATTGTCTGCCAAGTCCATCCGTTAATGTTTGGGCAACTTTTCGATCCTTTTTTGGTTGGCTTCAAGTGGAATTCAAGTTCCCTAATGCAGAAAAAGAAATCAATGCGCCGAAATTCCAGAAACATCCGGTTGAGACCTTCACCAAAGAGGACATTGAAAAATTCTCAAAGCTTGTATCTACTCCCGTGAAGCGCAAACTGAAGAAAGGAAAAAGTTTGTGATGCGCCGACCGAGCGCAAACAGGGATCAGGCGATTGTTTTGATGTTGCTGGATACCGGATTGCGTGCTACTGAACTTTGTTCGCTGACCATCAACGATGTTGACTCCAAATCCGGAAATGTCACCATTCGTCATGGGATGGCTTTATCCAACGTAGGCATAAAAGTAAAAATGTTAATTCAGGTTAGTTTTATCAAAACAGTGGAGAAGCCGGATTAAACCGAAATTCATCGGGTGCAGGTGTGTGGATGTTGCCAGAGCAACCTGGAGAATGTGAAGGTTGAAGGGGTTGAAAAACGGCAGGTATTTATTATCCCCAAGGAAAAGATGGAATTTACAGAACATCAAGCTGAAATCAAGATATGTCCACAATGGTGGGAGGAAAACAAAGGCAAGTTTCCAGCAGGGGTTAGTCAAGCGGTTCAATATGGAATTGAAATCATAATCCATCAGCTGATTGAAACACCTCTGGTTTTCAGGTTAACAACTAATACATTGCCCCATTAACTTTAATTCGTAAATTCCATAATTATGATTGATAACACCAATGTACATTTTCTTATCAATGATCCATCCATTTTCATCCAGCATACCATCAGGTGCTATCCAATTTGTATGTGGTACATCAAGATATGGAAGCACGGAATATGTTACATGGGCACCTAAAGAAAATACATAAGTACCGTCCGGTGTCACCAAATCATACATAATATCAAATGATTCGACTTTATAATCGATCAGGCGTAAATTATCCGAAACATGTTCTTGGGTATTTTTTTGTAACCATTTTTCCACTAATCTTTGAATAATCACATCATCCTCCGGATCAGCCCGATCACAAATGGCAAAATCATAGTCTTTATCTAAAACCCTATCGCTTGGACAAGTGTTCGAAAGTGCTTTGGAAAATAAACTAGTTTGGCTGTTATTTATTAACAAAAGAATGACAACCATCAAGAGAATGACGCTAATGACAAAAACAATCATTTTTTTCATAAGCCACCTTGTTATAAAAATTTGAGAGTTGAAAACACTCCTTATAAATTTATGTTTCTTACAACCAATAGATTTTATGAGGTTGTTATTTCATTCGGTCGGATTACTAAACTATCTGCCCAAGCAACCCTCTTAAATTATTCATATGCCCGGCTAGTACAATAGCCCGTATTTTGTAAGTGAAGAATCCCAATTTTTCCGTAATCGATCATTTGTATGTCCAGTATATCTACTAGGATTTATTGCTGAATAGACTACGACGTGCCCTAAATCCCCGGTCCAGGCAACATCACCTGGTTGTAGACTTGATAAACTTCCAGCGAACACAACTTTCCCGCTAGTTACTAGATAATTTTCCAAGTTTTTTGAATTAATCCAAGAAGTAGAATATGGATACCAGATTCCATCAGTAGCATAGCCTCCTTGTTTGATTGCTTGAGAAACGAAATTTGCACAGTCGACGCAATCATAGTAATTGTAAGAACTGTTATAAGCACCTGCGTTTTGTAACGTTATACCGTTCGAGCATGTAGAAGTAGTAATAGATGAATAGGTGTTAGCATAAGTCGCTGTGTTAGAGTGAGAAAAAGAAAGAACCGATTTTTGATCAGCAACGTTTTCTGTTATTTCCGAATAATCGGTTAATAGTTTTCTTCCAAGTTCTTCAATCGGTGTATGAAAAAAGATGTAATCTGGAAATTGCATGAAATCTGGTTCAACTCTGATGGGCATCCCATCTTTCCATACGACCACATCGGTTCCAATTGTATTTTCAACACTCTTATCATCATATTCATCTTCAAGGAGAGAAAGAACGCCGTTTTTTTCTTCAACAATCATATGATGTTTTAATATCAACTCAATTTTTATATCTTCATGGAGAGTATCATTCACGCTTTCTGTCATGTTTCCTAAATAATCCTCAAGCCTTTGCATTACAAATTTATCATCAGAATGTTCAATTGCCCATTTAGCTGATTGAACAAGAGGGTAATCTTCTGGTGATGTAATGATAGATTTCCCATGGAGGATTACTTTTTCAATTGATTCAAACTGATAAGCATCTCCCCTCTTTTCAATACTCAATTCAGATAATGGCACAAAACTTGATTCAATCCCTTTAAACTCAATATGAAGACCTATTTCAAGGAAATCTTTGTAAAATCCCTTGCGATCATTAACAAGTGTCATAATTGGCGTTGAAAACTGATTTTCATATTTTGAATTCTCGTTTATTAGTAGTTCACTATAATTATTTAACAATTCATTGACCTTTGCTTCATTATATTCATAGTTTTCAACGGATGAGCTAGCCCTCATTCCAACCATGAATAGTGAAACCAGTAATACGATTAAAAACAAAAAAGTCCTTTTCATTTCCATTCCTTTCCTGCAATCCGAGCTTAGGTTTATTGGATGCATCATCCATATAGATCTTAACAAAACAAGTGTTAAGTTTCCGTAAAGTTTTGTGATTTGAGCAAAATTCTGCATATTAGTCATTTTTCATGTTAATGTTAAAACTTTATAAAGACTTAATGTAACTACTAAGCCTCCTGAGTCAAAGATACTTGAAAAACAGGATAATTGATTCTAGCTATTTGAATTAAAGTGATAGGTAATCTACCAAATGGAACCCATTAGAAACCTGAGTGAAGACGAAATAAGCGCTATCTACCGTCAAGAAGAAGGCGTTGTAGTGGCTCTGATCCAAAGCATGAATGAAACCATCATACAATTGACGAAATGGGTACAAATTTTAGAAGATCAATTAGCCAAAAACAGCCAATAGTGGTAGCCACCCTCAACAGATGGACCGGTGGGACTCTTCCAATCTGCGAGGTAACCAGACGCGGAATGTGCTTCCTTTACCTTCCTCACTTTCGACTTCAATCTTTCCGTGGTGCAAATCAACGATGTGGCGTGCAATGGCTAACCCCAGTCCTTGGCTGTTGCGGCTCATACGCGTTTCAACTTTTGCCCGGTAGAATCTGTTGAAGATTTTACCCATATTCTCCTGTGAGATACCAATTCCATTATCACGAACTTCGATGATTATCCAATCATCTTTGGTTTTTGCAGATATGTCCACGTATCCACCGCTCCGGTTGTAACGGATTCCGTTCTCAATCAGGTTAGCAATCACACGTTGCAGGAGATCAGGATCCCCATGGATTACATCGTCCATAGAGCCACCGGATTGAAAAGAAATGTGATTTTCCTGCGCAATTGGGTACAGCTCATCAAGAATGGCTTCGATCATGACCTCAAATATAATCGGTTGAATGGATAGTTCCTTTTCTCCTTTTGCAAGCAATAACAAATCCCCGATCAAGCGCTCCAGGTGCGAGAGCGCTTGTTCTTCATTGATCAAAAGACTCCGGAAATCTGACAACACTGCATCCGGATCTTCTTTGATTGCTTCAATATTCATACGCATGGAGGTAAGTGGTGTTCGCAATTCATGTGCCAGGTTAGAGATGAAGTGGTTCTGCTGTTCAAAGTTCTTTTCCAATCGCTCAAACATGCTATCTATTGTATCTCCCAGGAATTTGACTTCATCCTGCGGTCCTTTAAAATTGATCCTTTGGTTCAATGAACGTGAATCGATTTCTTTTGCCTTCCGGCTGATTTCGGCTAATGGTAAAAGCGAATATTTGGCAACCAATTTTGATATGAAAAATCCAATAATGGCGATGGCGGGCCAATTAGGATTGTGCGATCCTTTTGAAACAAGCCCGGTCCATGATCAACAGGAGGATCAGACACGGTCAAGATGATCTGATGAAATGATGGGGGATTCGTTGTCAGATTTAGAAAAATATTATATGATTAGAGGCGAACATATTTTTCATATTCCACATCGTAATCATTGAAAAGTAAAGCCACATGTCCAACTTTCCGGCCTGGTTTAACAGAGCGTACAA
>CAYSFA010000219.1:0-4330 GCA_964430025.1 uncultured Anaerolineaceae bacterium
AATTATTTATACAACGGATGGCGGGAGCGTGTCGATTTAGCGGGGAAAGAGCTAAGCGGTTATTCTCGCCCCTTCGGGGCTACGGAATCGTTCACACGCGTTTACCCAGCCACCCCCGCGGGCTAATTGGGACAAAGCCAAATTGGTCGTAACCGGTGGCTCGCTGTTAGGCGCATAGTGTCAATTAGGCTTGAAAGCTTTGAAAACCATCCCCTTTGTAACAATATACCCCTTAAAAGGCAACCAAAAAGCTTTATAATAATTAAAACTAATATCAATAAACCCTGAGCCCGTTAAAATATTTCGAATGTTTTTTTCATTATAAAGCTGAAAACCGATTTTCTTTACATCTTTTGTATGATCTTGACCGTCTTCTAGATTAAAAGCCATTTCGATTATGATTCTTCCTCCTGGTTTTAAAACACGATAAATTTCCAACAGGGCTTTATCTATATTTTCCCAAAAGAAGAAGGACTCAATGCTAATTATTACGGAAAATGAATTATCACTCCAAGGTAATGATAAAAGACCTCCTTCAACGAGTTCTAGTTTTCCCTCACAAATTAATTTCCTGTTAATCTCTTTTGCTAATTCAACCATATCTGGCGAAATGTCTATTCCGGAAATTTTTTTTAGATGCTTCGCGTATTTATTAATAAACACTCCCGAACCAAAACCAATTTCCAATAATTCATCGGATTCTTTTAATTCAGCAATAGCTGCGGTATTTTCATAAAAATCTTTATGTCCAAACGCAAATCCTTTGGCCAACATTTTCCCTAATAGCCCTGTAGGCTTGCTAAATTGCGTCATGAAAGCCTCCTGTTCAAAAAAACATTTTAGTTGAAATATTGCAATTAATCTTTCGGGTGTTTATAGCGTTTGCCTAAAGGGAAAATGGGCGTAAAGGCCAAGGAGCGTAACGCCGCCGCATATACGCTCTGTTATGCGATGGCCAGAACGCAATATTTTAGCCCCCTCTTTAGCCGAAGCACTGGAAGTACATAAGTATTCTTTCTATTAATTTACAGAAAAATCCATATAGTAATTCTCATCATCAAACTTGTAAAAAGTTACATCTGTCCTTCCATAATGCTCTAACATAGTTCTAGTGATAAATTCACCGTTAGTTAATCCCATACGATTTCGAAAATATTCCCCAAGTAAAGCATTATTATGAGGAGTTTCAATAGCCTGGCCTTCTTCGCTTTTTTGAGCACGCGTACAAATGAATGTTTTTGAATCATCTGTTACTACAGTGAAATGTGCTCCTCTTCTAGGGAAAAAATCACTGCGATAAACTTCTGGTGGTAGCTGAATATATGCTTGATTTGGATTTCGGCCTTCCCTTTGGCCCCAATTTAAACCACCAATATTCTGAACATCGCCAGTTTTACTACTTAGTAATGAAATTGTAACAGTCTCAACACTCGTTGAATCAGGCAATATTACCTTTGAATCTTGTATACTTTCTTCTAATCGAGCTCTCCTATAATAATTCTTATCATTATATATGCTGATTAAGTTCTCAGCGTCCTGATGATTACAAAAGATCGAGTCAGCTTCTAAAATATGATAATAATCAAGAACATTTGTGTCTTTAATTTCTGATAGTATCTCTTTTTGCTTATTGGAAAAAGCATTTTGAGTATAATTTGCAGAGCCAATAAATGATTTTAGAAGAGAGCCATTTCTTGACCAAATGTATAATTTACTATGAACCGGAGGTGTCTTATATATATAGCTACAAGAAAATTTATCATTGTAATGGGAGGAAATAATGTTTTGGAATCCTTTATGATTACTAACAGAAATACCATCTACTGGACACATCCCAACAAGCAGAGAAATTTTAACTGATAAGTCTCTATTAGATAATTCCTCAAGATGATGAAACGCCATGGCAGATGTGGCATAGCCAGATATTATTTTTAGTTCATCGGCGCCATCAATAACTGGTTGAATTAATACATTTTCATAGAAATTATTGAAAATCATAATGCAACAATTTCCTTATCTTCTTCCATCACATATAATTGTTGACAATTAAGTTTGTTAGAAGTGAATAAATCAAGATGCGATTCCTGTAATAATGGATCTAAATTAGAAAGACCTGTTTCGTAAAACTCACCGGAAAAACACTTGAGTATTGATTCAAAAATTATCCTTGCCCCATCAACGGGAACAGCCATACCAATCTGCTTTCTAACACTTTCTTTCGAACCTTGGAAAACAAATGTATCTGGGAATGTTTGAAGTCTGGCTCTTTCTCTATTGGTAAGCGCGCGATTCTCCTCCCAATGGTATACATGAGTACCACCTCCACCACTTCCTGTAACTGTGTATGAAGGTTTATTAGGATCAAGTCTCCGATAGATTTGACTAATTTTAGCACCTTTTACATTTAGCCGTAATGCAACCGGAATATCCGCAGTAAAGGCATTCTCTCCAGGTTTGATATATTTCAAACGTTCAACGACTGTTTTGGCTTGATTTGTAAAATCATGATTTGGCGCATTTTTCTTTATTGGAGGATTTTCGATCGCTTGCTTGCATGTTCTTCTACTAAAAGCATATGGTCTTGTAGAAGGGACTTGATATATGACATCGATATCTTCACGTATACCAATGATAATTATCCTATGTCGTGCTTGAGGTACTCCATATTCTTCAAATTTATATAGATGCGGATAAACAGAATAACCTGCAATAAACATTTCATTTAGTATTTTCGAAAAAGCCCTACCATCATTTGAATTCCTTAAGCCTCCAACATTTTCAGCAAGAAACCATTTTGGTTTAAATTCTTTAAGTGCCTTTATCCCAAATGAATACAAAGGTCCATATACTCCATTCATACCTTTTTGCTCACCAACAACACTGAAATCATTACAAGGAAAACCAAATGCTAATGCATCTATCTCAGAGATATCATGCAATCTTTGAAAACTTAATTTCCTTATATCTCCGCAAATAACAGTGTCTGATTTATGTGCAACATTTACTTCATATGTCCTACAAGTGTCTTTATCATAATCATTTGCCCACGCATGTACTATTGTAAAATCAGTGTTACTAACTTTCGCTGTTGTTGCTGCATAGCCAATTCCGCCAGGACCACTAAACAGTTCGCCTAGTTTATATTTCATTTGTTCCTCACAGCGTCTATTAATCACATTAGTACAGAAAACATTATATATGCTCCACTATACATTTGTAAAGACTTTTTTCCCCCAGCATGGACGGCGGGGCGTGTCAATTTCTTGATGGAGCTGAGTTGGGAACTCCGGCCCGATGGGGCTTGTCAATATAAATCAAGCTAGTTTTAGCCAGAGCGCGACGCGATAGGAGCATAGCTTTACTATGCACCGGTATGAAATATGGATAAGCATTCTGTTAATTGAGACTTCTCAGAAACGATCTCATTCTTTTTTATTCTCAATTAATCGTTGCATAAAGATTAGGCTATTTCTCAGTTCCAATAATTCATTATTTCTCTCTAATAATTTGAGTTCCAAATCCCTGTATTTTCTTTCCAGTTCGTCTATTCTTTTATCGTCAAATTTTGGTTTTCGTTTGATCAACGCAATAATGGGAATAGATAAAAGTGTCATTACAAAAATGAAAGAGAAAATCGTTTCTAATGGCCCCATCATAAATCCTTTCTTTACAGGCACTCGGCATCAATAGCGACTACTCATCCCTTATAACAAATAAGCGCTCCGCTTCATAGCTCTATAAGGAATAAATTATTATGTTATTCTTTTTATATGTCTATATAGGGTTTTCCTTTTTCGAGCTTCTGGGATTCGTGTAAAATAGCCGCGCAGGACCTTCCACACTCGGTATATACATAGAGGCAAGCGTTAAGCGAACCCATACACCGGCTATAGGGGGTCTTGTGAAAGCAAGCGCCTTTCGAGAGAATCGCTATACATAAAGGATGATGACGATGAGAAATAATAAACACGCTCTATTTTTGGCATTGATAGGGTTCTTGGCTTTGATC
The DNA here is from genome assembly GCA_964430025.1 of uncultured Anaerolineaceae bacterium. Classification (GTDB taxonomy): domain Bacteria; phylum Chloroflexota; class Anaerolineae; order Anaerolineales; family Anaerolineaceae; genus UBA6170. The sequence continues at coordinate 4,010 of CAYSFA010000219.1, forward strand.
GTTCTAGCGTGCGAGAGCGTAAAGGGTTCGGTATCAAGCGGCGATGGCGATAATCGGCTTATTGATATTGAGGCGCAAAGCTATATAGATATAGCGAATACCTACATCATGGACGGAAGGTACAAAAAAGCGGCGGACGTCTTCAGGAAGGAAAACGACAGCGCTGGATTAAAACGAGTCGCCGACCTTTATTTTGATAACGAATTCTACGATCAGGCGGTTGAAATATACGGAGAACTTGATGACGGCGAGAGTCTTAATAAAGCAGGAGACCTTTATGTGGAAAACCATGTTTTCGCAAAGGCCATACCAATTTATAAG
>CAYSFA010000220.1:0-4330 GCA_964430025.1 uncultured Anaerolineaceae bacterium
CATCGGTGTTGGTTTTTCCTATCACAACAACACCTGCATCCAACAATCGTTGCACGGTGGCGGCTGTGAACGGAGGAACGAACCCTTCCAGAATCTTCGAACCACAGGTGCAAGGTACATCCTGTAATGCCAGAACATCTTTGACAGCGATGGGCACTCCAAATAATGGTGAGAGAGTTCCTGTTGAACTTTCTTTGCGTTGTTGATCGGCTGCATGTGCCTGACGAAGAGCATTTTCAGGGGTTAATGTGATAAATGCCTTGATGCTGGGCTCGAATTGTTGTATGCGATCCAGGTAGGCCTGAGTTAATTCTACGCTCGAGATTTCCTCTTTTTGCAGAAGTTCTATGATTTTCAGGACGGATAGATCTGCGAGAGAACTCATTTGCTATTCTCCATCACAATCGGCACCTTAAATTGCTGCTCCTGTTTTTGGGGAGCGTTTTGCAGGACTTCTGCCGGAGATAATGGATTTTGAACAAGATCCTCCCGTAAAACTGATCGTTCCGGTAAGACGGAGGCGGTAGGGGGAATCCCTTCTGTGTCAAGATGCTGTAACATGGCTGCATAATCCAGAATGGCGGACAATTGTTCGCGATATTGTTCAATCTCCTGGTCAGTCAGGTCAAGTTTAGCTAATTCTGCAATGTGTTCCACTTCCTGGATGGTAAGCTGCATGATATATCTCCGTGTGAAAATTAGAGGGTAATTATAGCACTGCTTTCAGCCTGATTTGGATAAAAGGTTTTAATAAAAAGAATGGTTGGCCATGCCAACCATTCCAGATAGTAGAGATAACTTTATAATGATCTTTTTTCGCGGTCGTAGTTATTACCCAGGAAACCTGGAACACGAGCGCGTTTGAAGGTGAAAATCATCACCAAAATGGTTGCTAAATAAGGCAACATTTGCAGGAATTGGTAAGGTAAGAAACTGCCGATAACCTGCACACGGAATGCCAAAACTTCAACTGCGGAGAAGAAGAGCGAACCAAAAAGAATTGGCAATGGGCTCCATCCTCCAAAGAAAGTCAACGCGATGGCTATCCAACCACGTCCCATCACCATACCTTCTGTAAAGGTACCGGCATAGACCATAGGTAGATATGCACCAGCCAAACCGATCAACATACCACCGATGATGGTGCTCCAGTAGCGCATTTTTGTTGTATTGATACCTAATGAATCAGCAGTCATGGGGTATTCACCAACCGAACGCAACTCCAAACCTTTTTGGGTGCGGAACAGGAAATACCACAAAGCGATTGAAACCAAAACTGAGACATAAACCAGAATGTTTTGGTTGAAGAGGATTGGTCCTATGAAAGGAATCTGGCTTAAGAGAGGTATCGGAATACTTTTTAAGGTTGGAATCAATGGGGGGGTTAAGGTTATGCCAAGCACAAGTTTTGGTATTAAAGTTGAGACTCCCAGCCCAATGAAGAAGAGGGCTAAACCAATCACAAACTGGTTCATTTTCAGATGTGTTGTAAAGTAAGCCAGTGCTAAACCAAAGATGGCACCACTTAGCATAGCTACAATTACCCCTAGCAGAACACTATTCGAATAGTAACTTACCAGAAAACCAACTGATGCACCTACAAGCATCATACCTTCCTGTGCGACATTGAATACACCTGTGCGACCTCCTAACATTGTCCCTTGACCAGCTAGAACAAAGGGGACCATCGACAGGAGTACCAATCTTATGAAATCAATAATCGTATTATCCATCAGTTATTTCCTCCTGACAACGTCCGATAAGAGGACGAAGAGTAAAATTAACGCTTCCACAATAAAGACCATTTCAACAGGAATCATCATGGTACGCTGCATAGCGCTTGCACCAACTTCCAGAACAGCGATCAGAAAAGCTACGAAAGGAACGGCACCGTTATTCCCTCTGGAAATCAAACCAATGATCAAGCCTAATTGTAGGAAATTTGACTGCATCCCTTCAATCAAGCGGTGTTGGTTGCCAGCTACTTCAAAAGCACCAGCCAAACCTGCAACTGCGCCACCCAGTACCAATGAAAGTACGAACATATTACGTACTTTGATACCGAAGACTCCAGCTGCACGCGGGTTAGCACCAGTTGCGACCAACTCGTATCCACCAGTCGTACGCGAGGTGTAAATATAAACACCAATCGCTACCAGTACCGCCAGAATAATCCCGGCATGAAGTGGTGGATTATTAACCAAAAGGGGTATCCAGCCTCCTTTTCCAATGGCCACTGTGGTTGGATGCCCGGCTGCAGGATCACGCCAGGGGCCAGTAGCCACATAATCGATCAGGAAGAATGCAATGAAGTTAAATAAAACGGTCGTGAGAATTTCATTGATGTTAAATTTATAAAGCAACAAAGCTGGAATCAATCCCCATAAAGCGCCAGCAACGACTCCACCAATGATCACCAATGGTATTAGTATGATAGGTGGTAAATCAGCAAACATGATACCCATGGCAGCTGCACCAATACCACCTGCCATCATTTGACCTTCACCACCGATATTGAATTTACCTGAGGTGAGTGGAATGGTAAAAGCTAGTGCTAACAAAACCAGGGGAACGAATTTAAGTAAGGTTTGAACAAAACCATTCGGTGTGCGGAATGATGTAAACAAAATGGTTTGAAAAGCTTTGAGGACATCAAAACCCATCAAAGCGATGAAAATACCAGCTGCAACAAAAGAAGCAAGCACAGCCAGTAAATAGGGTAGAGATTTTTTCACTATGGTCATGATATGGCTTTCTCCTCTGCAGGTTGATTTTCGGATGTAATACCACTCATCAAACGCCCGATGGCGTATTTGTCAAATTCACCGCGTTCAAGAACTCCTAATATCTGCCCACGATACACGACGGCGATACGATCACTGATGCGAATTAATTCATCCAGATCTTCGGAAATCAGCAATGTTGCTTTCTTATCATCACGGCGAGTCAACATCTTTTGGTATACAAAATCCATGGAGGGAATATCAAGACCTCTGGTTGGATTGTGTGCAACCAGCATATCAGAATTCATTGAGAAAGCACGGGCGATCATCACACGTTGGATATTACCGCCGGACAGATTACCGCCAACATCATTCGGACCATTGGTTTTAATGTTGTACTCTTTGATGTTCTTAGTTGTTTCGGAGTAAACAGTTTTCCAATTGATAAAATTTCCATCACTGTAAGGTTTGATACGATGCTGTCCTAGAATGAGATTTTGTGCAACAGTTGCTTTTGGTAAGAAGCCATCACTAAGTCGATCTTCCGGAATATAGGAAAATCCCATGTCGAACAATTCTTTATTTTCGCTTTTGCTAACATCTTTACCGAGGTAAAATTTCTTGCCACTGGTTACAGGTACAACGCCGGTAACAACTTCCGCTAATTCTCGTTGACCATTGCCGGCAACACCGGCTATACCAACAATTTCGCCACCAAAGATTTCAAGATCGATGTCCTTCAAGCGTTGGATGCCATCTTGAGAGATGATATTTACACCTTCCAATTTGAAAATTGGAGTATCGGCTGTTGAACGATCAAAAGCTTTGCGTACTTCAGTGGCAAAGTAAATGGAATTTTCAATATCCATTTTTTCACCGACCATGGCGCGCACAAATACTTCTTCTGAGGCATCTTTGCGATCTAACGTCGTGATATTTTTTCCTTCACGAAGGACGGTGATGCGGTCACAAACGCTTAGAACTTCACGAAGTTTATGAGTGATGAATACGATGCTGAGACCATCATTCACCATAACGCGTAAAGATTCGAAGAGGGCATCAACTTCCTGTGGGGTTAAGTTGGTGGTAGGTTCATCCAGGATGAGGATATCCACACCACGATAGAGAGCTTTTAAGATTTCCACTTTCTGCCGTGTTCCAACTGTCAGAGTGTTCATTGTGAATTTGTTTTTTACATCGGTACCGAGAATAATATTTTCCAATACCGTAAAAGTTCCAATTTGTAAAAAGTGCTGATGGACCATCCCAATGCCCTGATTGATAGCATCACGTGGGCCTTGAATATTAGCAACCTGATCTCGGAGAAGAATTTCACCTTCATCTTTTTTGTAGAGACCATATAAAACGTTCATCAATGTAGTTTTTCCAGCACCATTACCCCCCAACAATCCATGGATTTCACCTCTTTTTAAAGAAAAAGAGACACTATCTAGCGCAACGATTTGACCAAAAACTTTTCGTACATTCTTAAGTTCAAGGATAATTTTATCTTCCATAACATTGTAATACCTTTAAGCCCGGTAAATTACCTAGTAAGATTTGAGCGTATCCAGGCTCATTTTTCTAAGAACCGTGCGTTGTCTCAA
>CAYSFA010000221.1:0-4311 GCA_964430025.1 uncultured Anaerolineaceae bacterium
TACCCAATTGAATAGTAATAGGAGCAAAAATAAAAGCTGTGATGATTGCGAATCCTGTTACCAAAGCGATAAATGAGAGCAGACCTATCGGAAATTTGAGAATCACAAACAACAGACCCCGCCAGGTTGCTGGGTCGAGCATAAATCCTTTGATTTTTGTCAAAATGGATTGTGATTCTACCAAGGGGGGTTCATCAAAAGGAAGACTTACATTCAGTAAAATTCTCGCTTGAGCCCTTTCAAATTTGAGGATAAGCCATATCAGCGGAAAAATTAATGCCAATATAATCAGTCCAACCCAAATTATGATTAATGAGACTCCAACTGAGAACCCAACAACGAGAAAAATAAAATAAATCAACCCCAAAGGAAATGCCAATGCCAGATATAGGAGAGTTGAATAAAATTTAGGGTTTGCCAGAATTGTGAAATAAGATGATAAATATTGATTTTCAGACATAGAACCTCTTTTAATTTGGTTGGGAATGTTAACCACTATACATACGAAAAAAGGTTGGAAAAAGTATCAAAAAAAAAGAGGCTGACCTCTTTTTTATTTAGGTCAGCCTCTTCAATCAACTGGCAATCAGTTGTTTATCCTCTTGTTTTATTAATTCAAGCTCAATATTAATATCAACATCTTCTCCAACCAAAACACCGCCGGTTTCGAGAGATTGGTTCCATGTGAGATCCCAATCTTTTCGATTGAGTTTTCCTTTTGCGCTAAAGCCTGCGCTGATCGATCCCCATGGGCTTTTCGACATACCGTTAAATTCCACATTTAATGTGACCGGTTTTGTGATATTTTTGATGGTCAAATCTCCGGTCAAAACCGCTTTCTTCTTATCAACGACCTGCACGTTTGTGCTTTTGAAGACCATTTTTGGGTATTCTGCAACATTAAAAAAGTCAGGTGAGCGTAAGTGATCATCACGTTGTTTTTGACGTGTGTCAATGCTATCTCCATCAATTTCAACCACAATATTGGTCTTTTCAGGATTGTTTTCATCTAAATCCACACTACCAGAAAATTCATTGAATCTTCCGCGTACTTTTGCAATCATCATGTGTGTGACTGAAAATTCTACCATTGCGTGCGATGAGTCTATTAGCCAAGACATTGTTATTACCTCCAATAATACTATATACAATAGTTTGATATAGTAATATTACATATAGAACGAAAATTTGTCAACCTCAATATTCAAATGTACAAGGTTTACTAAAAAATCTCTTCTCAGCCTAGAAGAGATTTTTTCTAATTAACTTAGAACAGTTAAGAAAACAATATCAGAATCGCTGGAATAATCAGAAAAATTCCGACGAGAAAGTGGATGATCGCGAAGGTAGTTATTTTTCCTGCTTTTTGAAACTCTAAAACTCCAGAGGTAAAACCACCCACCGAGGAAACCAACAATGCAAATGCGTACCATGGATAAGGACTTTGTTGATTAAAGATTGATGGAGTAGTGGAGATCAATGTAATCACCCCAACCATGATCACAGCTATTCCCCAGGAGAAAAACCAAAAACGGAGATTCCGAATTACCTTACCTGCCCCTTTGGTATCAATTACAAACCCTAATACAAAGAGTGTGAAACCAGCCAAAATAATTATGATTGGCAGGTTTATTTCCCAGTTCAAACCAAACAAAAAAATGAGACATAGCACCACAGGAAACAAAATTCCCATTAGATTGCTTGCCATAGAAAAAGTAAACCCTTTCTTATTCTGCCTTTCGGATAATACGTTGTTAATTGAGCCAATCGCCGGAATTAAGAACAAAAATGCCCACCAATTCCTGACCCAGGAGAGATTGGTTCTGGAAATAAATACGATAAAGATGATTAGGAGCAGGATGCCAGCTCCGGTTATTCGGTTGATATTATTGTTTTTTCTATTCACGAGGTTTAGATAATTTTCCTAACTACATTAAATAATTGATTCGTTTGTTGTGTCTTTTCAATGGCATCAGCAGACCCTAAAACAACCAAATTTGATTGTTGGTTGAACTGTTCCAACACATTTGCTAATTGTACGAAATCAAGTCTGGTGGTTGATAATAGTTCATCACGATACTTCTGGCGATTTTCATCGCTGATTCCCATCAGAAACCTGAGCATTGCTGAATATCCTTTTGCATCGGGTAATTGATAAGCATCAATTTCACCAATTGCTCCAATGATAGATTTAGTCAGTTCTGCCTCATTAAGGTCAGTATTTCGTAAAAATTGAACAGTATTTTGGTAATTCTTAATTGTTTCTAAAATGTTTGGGTCTCGATAGGAAAGAAAAGTAAATAGACCGGAGAAGCGATCAAAACTACAGAAAGCTCCGTACGCCCCTCCTTGAACCCGGATTTTCTCCCATAACCAGGTACTTCGTAAATATTGTTGGATTACACTCATTGAACCATGTTCTTCATACCCAAAATCGAACAAATTGCCACCTTTCCCAACGAAGTTTACCTGGGATGGGGTGACTAATCCTTCATTAATAACTTTTTTGGATATATTCCACGCAGGGCGAGATAATTTTGTCGAGGGGAGAGAAGCAACAAATGAAGTGATGGATGACTTAAGCTGTACAAAATTTTTCTGATCGATTGTTATATTGGCTACCAGATTGTTTTGGTTCATTAAATTTTCTCTGATGGAATGAAGAATCGATGAAACTTCTTCCCATTTCTCATCGAAAGAATTAATCAAATCACGAATGAAAAATGCTGATCTCTGGATTGCCTGATCTCATACGCTCATCTGTTCTGTGATCCATGCGGAGGGAGAATATTGAGCCTTTATTCGATTATTCACCACCCGGTGACCCGATGGAATGATCCCGGCTTCCATGGATGATTTTTCTTCCAATAAGATTTGCTGGAAGCGAGTTTTATTGCTGAAGTCAGGAATTGACAATATATCTTCCAGGATGGAAATTAATGCGGGGACTTTGTTCACCATCACTTTCGAACGAATAACCAGATTTGCTAAATAATCATTTTTATCCGCTTTTTGAGAGGTAAATAGTGATTGGCTAATTCCACCAGTCTCTCTGCCAATTCTTTGAATCAACTCCACGTATGATTCTTTTTCTGTTCCCATTTCCAAAAGTGATCTCATAAATAACCGCATATAAGGTAGATATTCAATCGGAACACTTTTTATGTCAAAAACAAGATCAAGATAAAGGATGTCGCTTGTAAACAAATCATGGAAAAGAACGGCAGATGGAGCTGATTGAATGACTTCATTAGGAATGGTCTTTATAAAAGGATCAAGATCCGCTTTCGTCAACATTGGGATGGTGGCAAGTGCTTCTGGGGTATCAGGAGTTTCCTGAATTCGTTTTAGCTCAAGTGTGTCTTGAATAATTTGGTTGATTGCATTCTCATCCAGATTTTCTTGAACTTTTTTCAGGCGTTCTTTCTCTTTGGCTACCTTTTCCATTCCAATACTTGAATCAGGTTGCAGGATAACGGTTACACGATGAGGATTGGAAGTGATATATTGGGAGATCAAATTCTCGAAGCGGAGTTCTCCGCTTGTCAATTTATTCTTTATAGAGTCGAGTGTGTTTTGGAAAGCAAGTGGTTCAATAGGATCATGATCATACAACCAATTTTCCAGGGATCGCAGCATGACGATCAACCCACGTGGATAAGGACCAGTGTTATTCTCGCGCAGACTGAATTCGATTGTATTTAGGGAGGCTTCGATTGTCTTAGGATCGATCCCTTCAGAGGCGATTTTCTCCAGAGAAGAGGTTATCAATGCTTCTACCGCATCAACATTCTCTTCCTTGATTCCACGCATTCCGGTTGAAAATGCCATTTGGCGCATCTCAGTCGTGAGCCCTCGCCCGACCACATCTTCACCTAATCCTGATTCGATGAGGGCTTTTCGTAATGGAGATGCCGGTGTGCCTAAAAGGATATGGTCTAAAATTTCCAGACTCAACACTAATTCTGTTTGGTCACCTTCAGGCAAAAGCCAATTGACTGTAAGGAAATATTTAGAATTTTCAAGATCATCACCAGCATCGTAGGGGATTATTTTCCGAACAGGTTCTGAAAAAGGTTTTTGAAGAGATGGCATCGAATTAATTTGGATGGGTTCGAATTCATTCAGATAATTGTCCAGATTTTCCAACCTTTTTTCCGGATTATCGTCACCATAGAAGAATATTTTTGCATTACTGGGATGATAATATGTTTCATGAAAAGTCTTGAATTGTTGGTATGTAAGATCAGGGATGAATTCCGGATCACCTCCGGATTGAAATCCGTACGAGGTATCAGGCATGAGCTGCAT
>CAYSFA010000222.1:0-4259 GCA_964430025.1 uncultured Anaerolineaceae bacterium
CAAATTTTTGAAGAGAAATTCGGTAGTGATATGGTAACCAGCACTGAAGAAGGCCGTTACACAAACATTCTCGGTGAAATCGCCAATGAGAAAGGTTCATTCGAATCAAAACTTGATGAGATCCATGATGCCGATGTCATTCTCACAATTGGTCTCGACCTTACCAAAGAACACCAGGTAGCAGGTTTCTTCATCAAAAGATTAATTCCAAAAGATGTTACCGTAATTCCTGTCAGTTATGAAGCGGGTGGGATGGATGCATTCACTTCTCATTCAACCGTCATTAAACCAAACTCTGAATTGGAGTTCGTTGAGGCTATGTTGGCATCAATCGAAGGAACAGATATTTCAGATTTTGCAAGTAAGACAGGACTAAACTCTGATGAGATTACCAAACTCATTGGTGTGTTAAAAAATGCTAAAAAAGCAGTGATTGTTTACGGCACCGATTTTGATGCAAAGAAAAAGAAAGATACAATTCTGAAAATCTTGCAATTAGCAGATAAAATAAATGCCAAAAAGATCAGCATGAAAGGCAATGCAAATAGCCTGGTTGCAGAACAATTAAAACTCAATCAACCTCTTGTAGTTAATGGGCATAAAGCTGCTTATATTGCCCTGGGAGACGAAGAACCTTCCCAGGTGCTTACACAAAAAGTAGAGAAAGTTCCATTCCTTGTTGTCCAAGCTAGTTACCAATCAGCTCTGACAGCAAAAGCCGATGTGGTTTTACCTGTATCAAATTGGTTCGAACAAAGTGGGTACTTTGTTACTAGTGATGGTAAAGTACAATTTGCAGAAAAATTATTGCAACCCCCTACTGATGTAAAAACGAACATAGAAGTATTGCTGGCAATTGCTGATAAATTAAAAATGATTGTCAATCCAATTTGGGATAAAGCAATTAAGTTAGAAACACCTATTGTTGAAATTAATTAATGTTGAGTGGTAGAAAAGAGGTGCAAAATTATGAGTAAACCTAAAGTAGCGAGCGATTGGATGGCTGGTTGTGCGGGATGTCATATGTCCTTGCTTGATATAGATGAAAGAATTCTACAAGTTTTGGAATTGATCGATTTACGTGCTTCACCCATTACAGATCTAAAAGAGGCTGATGAATCTGGAGTAGATGTGGGTATTCTTGAAGGTGGTATAAACAACACTGCCAATGAGCATCAGGCAAAACTAATGAGATCGAGATGCAAGTATTTGGTAGCCTTAGGTGATTGCGCAGTCTTTGGTGGTGTCCCAGCTATGCGTAATTTCTTCACGATTGAAGAGTCATTAAGAAGAGCCTATGTGGAAACGGAAAGTACTCAGGACGGCTTCATTCCTTCTGATCCTGAACTTGCAGTACCAACCAAAGTGAGAGCAGTATCTGAGGTTGTACCGGTAGATCTTCACGTACCAGGTTGCCCCCCAAGTGCGGATGTCATTTTCCATGTGCTCGCTGAATTAGCACAGGGAAGAATCCCCGAATTAAAAGATGAAAATCTACATTGGCATTAGGAGTAAAAAATAATGGTAGCTCAAAAAATAACTATTGAACCGGTAACCCGTATTGAGGGACATGCCAAAATCACCATCCACATGAAGGAAGATAACCAATCTGTTGACCATGCATATTTGCATATCAATGAATTCCGTGGCTTTGAAAAATTCTGCGAAGGGCGTATGGTATTTGAAATGCCATTAATCACCCCAAGAATTTGCGGAATTTGCCCGGTAAGTCACCACTTGGCATCCGCGAAAGCTGGTGATGCTGTCTTCGGCTCACCACCACCACGTCCGGCATCATTATTGCGAGAATTAATGCACATGGGACAGATCATACAATCACATGGTATGCATTTCTTTGAACTAGCTGGCCCAGATTTGCTATTAGGTTTTGATGCTGATCCTGCCATCCGTAACGTTGTTGGTTTGGTGCAAAACGCACCTGATATTACAGTGAAAGCAGTTCAATTACGAAAATATGGGCAGGAAATCATTCAACATCTAGGTGGCAGAAAAGTTCATCCTGTCTTCGCTGTTCCAGGTGGTGTCAACAAAGCTTTGAATCCTGCTGAACGTGATGAAATTTTTAAGGGACTTGATCAGACAATTGAAACCATCCAATTAGGCATTTCAATTATGAAAGATTGGGCAGCAAAGAATATGGAAGACATACAGAAATTTGCTGTTTTCCCAACTGGCTACTTTGGATTAATCACCGAAGATAATGGCCTCGAACTATATGATGGAAAAATTCGCCTGATTGATCAGAAAGGCCAACAATTAGAGAGATTCGATGGTTCTAATTATTTGGATTACATTGCTGAGCATGTAGAAAATTGGTCATATTTGAAATTCCCCTTCTACAAAAAATATGGTTGGCCGGATGGTGTATATCGAGTAGGACCATTGGGACGTTTAAATATTGCTGACAAAATTGATACTCCACTAGCCAATGAAGAATTTAAACTTTACAAACAAATCAACAACGGCAATCCTATTGAAAATACTCTCTACTTCCATTATGCTCGATTAATTGAAACCCTCTTCGCTGCAGAAAGAGTAAAAGTTTTACTGGATGACCCGGATATTCTCTCGAAGGATATTCTGAACACGAGAAGAGATTTTCAGGGTGAAGGTGTTGGTGTGATCGAGGCACCACGTGGAACTTTGATTCACCATTATTGGGCGAAAGAAACAGGACAAATTGAAAAATTAAACCTGATAGTTTCAACCGGCCACAATAATTACGCCATGAGCAAAGCAGTCGATATGGTAGCCAAGGAATACGTAAAAGGCCCTGAAATTCATGAAGGTCTATTAAATCGTGTGGAAGCCGCTGTCCGTGCTCATGATCCTTGCCTTTCATGTTCTACCCACGCCATTGGCCAAATGCCAATCATCATTGATGTCGTTGATCCAGAAGGAAAAACCATAAAAACCTTGCAACGAGATTAGTGCATGAGTGAAGAAAAAATCAATCCAAAGCATGGTCATATTGACCATGCTTTGGACACTATCCCAAAAACATTAATCATAGGATATGGAAACCCTGATCGTGAGGATGATGGGGTAGCTTGGCATATCCTTCAGGGGGTTGCTCAATATTTTGAAATCCCTTTCCCATCTTCTTTGTCAGAAGAATTTTTTAATTCCCATCCATCCCTTCATTTCATGTTTGATCTGCAGCTCATCCCGGAGATGAGTTATGAGATGGCAGGTTACTCCAGAATTTGTTTTGTGGATGCTCATACCGGAGCTTTAGAAAACAACTTGAATATCCAGAAATTGGAAAGGAAATTTCAGAATTCTCCCCTAACCCACCACATGACACCGCAAACAATCCTTTCCATTCTTGATTCTGCCTTCAATCACAAACCAGAGGCAATCCTGGTCTCAGTCAGAGGATATCAATTTGGTTTTACTAATGAATTATCTTCTCGAACTAAGCAATTATCTGAACAAGCAATCAAATCCATTTCCGAATGGATTCTTACTACATAAAAAGTAAGTAATTCTCTGAAATCAATATTAAATAAAGGAAGATCTTGTTTTTCAATGACAATCTTCCTGTTTTTTTGTTTATGAAATTATGTTATATTGTTTCCTATAGTTTTTATCCAATTTATCTTATTACTAATCAATTTATCTTAAAATTGAGCCTAATACGGCAATCCCGCATTAAAGGAAAAATTATGGACAATGACCAACCGAAAAGTCACTATGGTTTAAGTGCACCTACCCTCTCCGAACTTGTCGAACAATTTCCACTGAATCAGAAAGATACCCTGGAGACAATTAATCACATTCTTACAACGTACCAGGATGTTGAAGGAGGATTAATGGTCATTCTCAATGAAATTCAAAATCAAATCGGTTTTATCTCCCAACCTATTCAGGAATACATTTCCTATAAGCTAAACATTCCAGTGAGCAAGATTGCAGGTGTCGTGAGTTTTTACTCTTTCTTCACCACCCAACCCAGAGGAGATCACACCATTAAATTTTGCATGGGGACAGCTTGTTATGTTGGGGGAACTCCTCAATTGATTCACAAGGCAGAACAGCTCCTCAATATTGAGACTGGGAAAACTACGGATGATAATCGTATCACCTTAGAAGTTTGTCGTTGTGTGGGTAGTTGTAGTCAAGCACCAGTAATGGTAGTTGATGAACAACTTTATGGCCGTCTACGCCCCAGTAAGATAACACCTTTAATCCGTGACATTCTGAAAAATTATGAGGATTCCTAAGGAGATTGACCA
>CAYSFA010000223.1:0-4215 GCA_964430025.1 uncultured Anaerolineaceae bacterium
GGATCCTTTGACGTAGTTCTGGGATAGCATTTGCTGCACGTGTTGTGAGGTAGGCAATACATGTAAAAAGGGAAGTCTGGTGAGATTTAGCCCACACATATAAATTGGTAATGTTTACATTTATGGTGATGTTGAGATAGGGAAAATCCAAATGACGGTATAGATTGAAATGATCACGTCTTTTCCAATTTTCTAGGTCAATAATTTTCATTCGTTCAGCAGCCCTTCGCAACCTACCCACTCCACTGGTTGGCCAGCAAATCGTTTGCGCATGATTTGAATGGATTGGGGATTGGCATCAATCAAGATGAAATGTCTGCCATATTCCAGGCAAGCTGCTCCAGTCGAACCGGAACCTCCAAAGAAATCCAAAACCAAATCACCTTCATTGGATGATGCCCGGATGATGCGTCGCATAATCCCTAAAGGTTTTTGGGTTGGGTACCCTGTTTTTTCCGGACCATTGGTAGGTACGATCGTATGCCACCAGGTGTCGGTTGGCAACTTTCCTCGGGCAGCTTTTTCTTTCCCGACCAACCCTGGCGCCATATAGGGGATGCGATCGATTTGATCAATGTTATAGATGTAATTTTCAGGGTCTTTGGCATACCAAAGGATATTGTCATGCTTAGGTGGCCATTTTTTCTTGGTGCGGGCACCATAATCATATGCCCAGATGATTTCGTTCAGGAAAGATTCACGACCAAAAACCTGGTCCAACAAAATTTTGCAATAATGGACCTCCCGGTAATCAATATGAAAATACAGACTGCCATGAGGTTTTAATATTCGATGAGCTTCCTTTAATCTAGGCTCTAAAAATCCAAGATAATCATCAAATTGATCGTGGTAAGCTTTTTGACCAATCTCTACCGTACGATAAGAACGTCCCTGAAACCCTTTTCGATCACCATTTTCATCCGCAACCGTTTTGATCTGTTTCCGGCTTTGTGATTTTCCGGTATTAAAAGGGGGGTCTATGTAGATCAGATCAACTGATTCAGAGGTCAATTTTTGTAAGATGGGGAGATTATCTCCAAAATAGATTGTATTCTGCATCACTGAATTTTAACAGCGCTTGCTTACCACGGCAAGCAGGCTGATCGTTGAATATTGTCAAATTTCATCAACATAGAATTCCACTCTGTGCTACAATTGGTGGTCGTTATTAAGAGCAGTGGGTACGGATCGTTTGCAACTCAGTAAGGATTTGCCAGGATCGTGATCAGCAAGTCCTTTTTTATTCTGCAAGGTTCAAACAAACTGACTCTGGGATTAGATCATAGGCGATATGCCTGAAAGAGAAAGAGAATGAGTTTGTTTGAAACTTTAAATTTAAGACCTGAATTGAATCAGGCAATACAGGAATTGGAATTTGTGAATCCAACCGAGATTCAGCAACAAGCAATTCCGGTGTTATTGAATGGAAAAGATGTCATGGGGCAAGCCCAGACTGGTACTGGAAAAACAGCTGCCTTTGGTTTGCCTATGTTGCAGATGATAGATCCAAAACTAAAGGCTGTGCAAGGGTTTATATTAGCGCCTACCCGCGAATTAGCATTGCAGGTTTCAAAGGCTATAGAGACCTTCGCAAAATTCCTGCCCATCAAGATTCTTGCAGTTTATGGAGGTGCTCCATATGGAAAACAACTGCGAATGCTGGATGATGGCGTTCAAATCGTGGTGGGTACCCCGGGACGTGTGATGGATTTGATCCAAAAAAAGAATGCATTGGATCTCTCCCATGTGAAATTCTGGGTATTGGATGAAGCGGACGAGATGCTCAAAATGGGATTTATTGAAGAAGTGGAAGCCATCTTGGCTTATGCTCCATTCGATTGCCAGAAAGCACTTTTTTCAGCTACTTTGCCAAATGAAATTCGCAAATTATCCAGCAACTATCTACGTAACCCGGAAGTGATTACGATTGCCGGTAAAACTTTGACAGTGGAAAACACTGAACAGAGAGTTTATCTGGTTCATGAAAAAGATAAATTTGCAGCTTTGATGAGGTTGTTGGAATTTGAACCAGTTACCAACGCCTTGATTTTCACACGTACCAAAGTACGTGCAGCCGAATTGAGTGATTTGCTGATGACTTCTCATTATGCAGCGGAAGCATTGCATGGCGACTTAGCACAATCCGCACGTGAAATTGCTCTTGACCGTTTTCGGAGAGGGTTGACCCGTGTTTTGGTCGCAACGGATGTGGCGGCCAGAGGGCTTGATATTCTAGGCGTTTCGCACGTATTTAACTATGATATTCCCTTTGAAGCGGAGGATTATATCCACCGTATCGGGAGAACAGGCAGAGCAGGTGCGAAAGGGGTTGCGATCTCATTGGTGACTGGAAATGAAATGTTCCGGATTCGTCGATTTGAAAAAGTTACCCAACAACCTATGCTGGTAGAAAAACTTCCGTCAGAACGAGACATAATAACCAAACGTGATTTGGAATTTACCAGCGTGATATTGGAAAGAATAAGTCAGAAAAAAGAGCCGAAAGAACTGGAATTGGTCAATCAACTGATTGAAGAAGGTCATGATCCAGTCCTGATCGCTGCAAATGCTTTGCGATTGCTCAAAGAACAGAAGAAATACGTTCATATTCTCCCGGTAGGGATCGTGGATGTTGAAAAACGAAGGGATAGAAACGATCGAAGTGCAAAACCTCGCTCTAATGAAGCCCGACGTTTTGAACATGGGGGTCGCTCCAAAGGAAACAGCAAGAAAAGCCATGAGGCAGGGATGGTGCGATTATCTTTCGGGTTAGGCAAAGCTGCCAATGAAGCCAGGATTCCAGGTAAAGCAGTAGGAGCGATCACTATTCACCAGCACGAAACCTTCGTAGACGTCTCTGAAGAATACGTCGACAAAGTGATCAATAAATTGAAAAAGCTTGAATTTTACGGGAAACCAGCTCGCCTAAAGAGACAAGGGTAATTTTCATCCACTTATTAATGCATTAAAATTGCTAATAGAGGTGAATATGATTCGATGGATTGCCTTTGATGCGGATGATACCCTTTGGGAAAATGAAAAGTATTACCATACCGGACAGGTAAAACTGGCAGAGTTATTGTCTGATTATCTTTCCTATGACGAAGTACAAGCGGAGTTATTAAAAACCGAGATTAATAATATGTCCTGGTATGGATACGGAATCAAAGCATTTGGCTTATCCATGATCGAAACTGCAATTCGAGTCAGTCAAGGTGCGGTCGGAAGCCGAGAGGTTTCGGAAATTCTGGACCACCTCAGAACCATGTTAGAGCAAAAAACTGAAGTATTCCCGGGGGTAATTGAAGTGCTGGAAGTTCTGAAACCGGATTATCAATTATTGGTTATCACTAAAGGCGATATTCTGGATCAGGAACGCAAATTATCTCATTCGGGGTTGGAAAAATATTTTCAAGCCTATGAAGTGGTTAGTGATAAAAAACATCATATTTACCAACAAATCTTACGAAAACATGCAATTAACCCTCAGGAATTTATGATGGTCGGTAATTCACTTCGCTCTGATGTGCTGCCGGTTGTTAAATTGGGTGGATATGGAGTTTATATTCCACATCATTTTACATGGGAGCATGAAGTCATATATGATGTGTCACCCCATGATGACGGCTATATTCAGATTCAAAAAATGCAGGAATTACCTGAAATCATTAACCAAATAAATAATCAAGACAGCGATTAGCTATCCTAACCATTCTTGGATTGTATAAAAATCAATCTAATTGAGAAGTGCAGTTAGGGCAACGGGTTGCTTCCAAAGCGATTTCAGTGAAGCAGTAAGGGCATTTTTTGGTAGTTGGGGCAGCTACTGGGGCTGGTTTCTGTAATTTGTTAATCCCTTTAACCACCAGGAAGATGACAAAGGCAACAATCAGGAAGTCCACAATGGCATTAATAAAGAGACCATAATTGAGTGTTGGCGCACCGGCTTCCTGTGCAGCGGCTAATGAAGCATATTCTTCGCCACTCAGGCTGATAAAAAGACTTTCAAAGCTGATATTCCCTAACAATAGTCCAATTAATGGCATGATTACGTCTGCCACGAAAGATGAGACAATTTTGCCAAAAGCACCGCCGATGATGACACCAATAGCCAGATCAATTACATTTCCTCGCATTGCAAATTCTTTAAATTCTTTCCACATTTCATGCTCCTTAAGTTAATAGATAGAAACTCATTACAGAAAGAGAATTAGC
>CAYSFA010000224.1:0-4196 GCA_964430025.1 uncultured Anaerolineaceae bacterium
AGCGAGCGCAGCGATTTCGCACTTGAACAGAAAATTTTCGTCGTTTTTCACGATATTCCATACACTTCTTTGCCATATTAATCCTTTCTGAATGGCATGCCTAACAAGCCTAGCATCAACCGTGCTTGATCATCATTTTGTGCAGTTGTAACAATTGTGATTTCCAATCCACGAACTTTGTCAACTTTATCAAAGTCAATTTCAGGGAAGATCAATTGTTCATGTAAACCAAGTGTGTAATTACCACGACCATCAAAAGAATCCGCGGGGATTCCTCTGAAGTCACGAACACGTGGTAAAGCAATATTGACGAGACGATCTAAAAATGCCCACATACGATCACCACGTAATGTTACTTTTGCACCAATTTCACGACCTTCACGAAGCTTGAAAGCAGCAATACTCTTAGAAGCTTTGGTAACAACTGGTTGTTGACCGGTAATAGTTCTCAAATCTGTGACTGCTGCATCCAATGATTTGGGATTGTCTAATGCTTCTCCCATACCAATATTCACAGCGACTTTGAGGATTTTTGGTAACTCATTCCGGTTTGTCAACCCTAATTCCTTCATTAATACAGGCGCAACTTCGTTTAAATATTTTTCTCTTAATGCATTCATTCTTTCACTCCCAGCTGGCCTAATCATCAATTAAGGCATTGCATTTTTTGCAAATTCTTGACTTTTTGTCATCTTGTTCTGATTTTCCGACGCGGGTTGGTTTTCCACATTTTGGGCAGACCAACATTACGTTAGAAATATCAATGGATGACTCGAAGCGAACCATACCAGGGTTGATTGTTCGTCCTTGTGACTGAACTTGTTTTTGGTGTTTACTTCGAAGGTTTACACCTTGAATTACAACACGGCTGTCCTCAGTCAGGACTTTAATAACTTCACCCTTTTTACCTTTATCTTCGGCGCGACCTGTAATGACAACTACAGTATCACCTTTACGAATTTTTGCACTCATTGGCTATACTCCTACCATTTCCTACAGCGTTTCCGGAGCCAGTGAGACGATCTTCATAAAACCTTTTTCACGTAATTCACGTGCGACTGGTCCAAAGATTCGGGTCCCTTTGGGATTCTGTGTTTCACCGTCAAGAATAACAGCAGCATTATCATCAAATCGGATGGAAGAACCATCTTCACGACGCCATTCTTTTGAACAACGAACGATTACAGCTTTGACAATATCACTTTTTTTCACAGAGCCTTGTGGGGTAGCAGATTTTACTGTTCCAATCACAATATCGCCCACACGACCATAATGAACCACTGAACCACCCAAGACATGGATTACCAGAATTTCTTTTGCTCCGGTATTATCAGCAACTTTAAGACGGGATTCTTGCTGGATCATACCTATTCTCCTTCAACAATCTTTCCAGCATCCGCTGGTTCGCCTGTACGACGAACGATTGATTGCACAACCCAACGTTTTTCGCGAGAAATCGGTTTACTCTCAACAATGGTTACTTTATCACCAACATTGCAACCAAGTTCATCATGTGCTTTAAGACGTTTCTTATTGTGAACTACTTTTTTGTAGAGAGGATGACGGAAAGAAGTTGTGACTTCCACGATCACCGTTTTCATCATTTTGTCGCTGGTGACAACACCCGTTAATCGACGTCGACTATTCATGCTTCACCTTCCTGTGTTCGTGCCAATTCGCGTTCTTTAAGGATAGTCTCCAATTGCGCAATTTGACGACGAACTCTTTTTAATCGACTAGTATCAGTTAACTGCCCGGTCACAACTTGAAATCTTAGGTTCATGAGTTCCTGGCGAGTGTCATCGATACGGCTTCGAATCTCTTCATCAGACATGTTTCGAATTTCGGATGTTTTCATTATTCTTGTTCTCCTACAACCGTTTCAGTTCGCCCAACAACTTTGGTCTTGATTGAAAATTTATAGCTTGCTTGTTTCAAAGCATGCAAGGCGGCATCTTCAGGAACACCGGACAATTCGAACATGATGCGACCTGGGCGTACAACCGCTACCCAATATTCCACATTCCCTTTACCTTTACCCATACGGGTTTCGGCAGCTTTTTTGGTATATGGTTTATCAGGAAAAATGCGAATCCATACCTTCCCACGTCTTTTCATATAACGGACGATAGCTCTACGAGCAGCCTCAATTTGACGGGCAGACACATAACCGGGTTCAAGTGCTTGTAAACCGAATTCACCATTCAGTAACTCAGCTCCCCGCAATGCTTTACCGCGCATGCGACCACGCATTTGCTTTCGCCATTTAACACGTTTTGGCATCAACATAGTATTTGTTTCTCCTTACTACTCACTAACGTAAACGCCTTCGGTGCGTTCGAATTTCTCTTCCGCATCGGGCATTACGTCACCTTTGTAAATCCATACTTTGATACCGATTTGACCGTAAGTAGTCAAGGCGTCATAGCGTGCGAAATCAATATTTGCACGTAATGTTTGCAGAGGGACGCGTCCTTCACGCAACCATACGGTACGTGCCATTTCAGCACCTGCTAAGCGACCAGAAACCTGAATCTTGCAGCCTTTTCCGCCCTGGCGTATTGCCTGGCCAATTGCACGTTTCATTGCACGACGATAAGCAATACGTCTTTCAATTTGACCTGCAATATTGACTGCAACTAAGAAAGCATCCAAATCTGGATCTTTGATCTCTTTAATATCCAGATCGACTTTTTCTCCAGTTAATGTTTCCAAGTCAGAACGGACTTTTTTAACATTTTCACCTTTTCGACCAATCAAAATCCCTGGTTTTGCTGTATGCACGATCACACGAATTTTACTGGGAAAACGTTCGATCTCAATTCGAGAAACGCCAGCTTTCACAGAGTATTCCTGCATCATCTTTCTGATGGCAAGGTCCTGATTCAATTGATCGCCATAATTGTTTGCTTTTGCAAACCATCTTGCATCCCAAGGCTGAATGATGCCCAGTCGGTATCCTATCGGATGAACTTTTCGACCCATATTTTCTCCTACATTCCTTTGTTAACTCTTGATCACCGTCGGCTTATTGTCGTTCGCGTAAAACCACATTGACATGTGATGTACGTCGCAATATCGGTTTGAACCTACCTCGGGCACCAAATCGTCTCCATCGACGGGTTGGTGCTTCATCGGCAGTGATCATGTAAACAAACAAATCATCTCGGCTAATACCGAAATTCTCTTCCGCATTGGAAACCGCTGAGGCCAACAATTTTTCAACTGGTTTGGCAGCACTTTTTTGTAAGAATTTCAAAGTATTGATTGCTTCAACCACTGGTTTTCCACGAACAACGTCCACCACCAGGCGAACTTTTTGTGCAGAAATCGGTAAATTGCTTAATTTTGCGCGAATGTCAGTTGCCATATCTTATCTCCCTTTTGAAGATTTTTCAGCAACATGACCGCGGAAAGTTCGTGTCGGTGCGAACTCACCTAAACGATGACCAACCATGTTCTCGGTTATGTAAATCGGAACATGTCGGCGACCATCGTGGACTGCAATTGTGTGACCCAACATTTGTGGGAAGATCACGCTTGCACGGCTCCAGGTGCGAACCACTTTCTTATCTCCACGGGCATTCATTTGCTCAATTTTCTTTAATAATTTCGGCTCTATAAATGGCCCTTTTTTCAACGATCGAGACATAATTATCCTCTCAAACCTTTAACATCTATCCGCGTTTACCGCTTGAACGACGACGAACAATATATTTGTTCGTATTTTTATTCCGGCGGGTCTTATATCCCAAAGTTGGTTTACCCCAAGGTGTTTTAGGCCCTGGCATACCAACAGGTGAACGACCTTCACCACCACCGTGTGGATGGTCCTTTGGAGACATTGCTGTACCACGTACAGTCGGGCGGATACCCAAATGGCGCTTGCGGCCTGCTTTACCGAGTTTGATGTTCTTGTGATCTAAGTTTCCTACCTGACCTACAGTCGCGTAGCAATCTTGACGAACCAAGCGAACTTCACCGGATGGCAAACGAACCTGTGCATAATCACCTTCTTTTGCCAACAGTTGTGCCGCAGCACCAGCTGATCTAACCATTTGCCCACCTTTTCCTTCTTTTAATTCAACATTATGAATCATGGTTCCAAGAGGAATACGAGAAATTGGCAGGCTATTTCCAGGTCGAATTTCAGCTTCTGACCCCGAAACAATGGTATCACCAACTTTTAAACCTAC
>CAYSFA010000225.1:0-4172 GCA_964430025.1 uncultured Anaerolineaceae bacterium
GCACATTGTCGAGATGGCCGCTGGTTAAGTAGGAATCCACATATGATTCCATATTATGGCACGTGGCACAGAAATTTGGATTGGTATCACTTTGATGCAAAACAGCCATCGCAGCTAATGCAATCCCAACTCCTGCAACCAGGGCAATATTAGCAATCACACTGAATTTGAACCAGTTAAAAGGTTTTTTCTCTTTTGGTTGTTTTTCCTGGGTTTCTTGTTCAATTTCTTCGTTTTTCGTTTTCTTTTTGAACATTGAAATCCTTTCTCTTTCTAAGAGGAGGACTCCAGAGATTGATAGTATCGAATTCAATCTCTGGAGCGATGAAAAAGTTTTAGACTGATTCTAAGCCAGTCGCATGACGACCAGCTAACACACCAAATACACTTCCCTGGCCTAAGCAGGAACCACCACCCGGATAGGCATCGCCCATCACAGAACCACTGGTGCAACCAACTGCATACAAACGAGGAATCGGATTACCTGTAATATCCAGAACCTGGGCATTACCATTTATGCGAAGTCCACCATTGGTACCGCAAGTACCTGGGACATATTTACAACCATAGAATGGACCTTGAGCGATTGGGGCCAGGCAGATGTTTTTAAGGTCTGTACGGGAAGGATCACCAGCAGTATTGAGGTCGAACTGGTATTCTCCACGGTGGAAGACCGGGTCTTTTCCTTCTTCTGCATTGGGATTGAAGACTGCCAAAGTTTCTTCGAAACCAGCATAGTCGATACCTAATTTTTCACATAATTCTTCCAATGTGTCAGCTTGTTCCATCCATTCAGGAACAACACCTAATTGATAGCCACTGGCTGGGAAGAAATAGCGTTCAGCATAGGAAGAGTCTGCAATCCAGAAGGATGGGGTGTTGCGCCATTCAAATTTACCGGTATCCCAATACCAGAATGCCCGGTTGAATACATGGTAAGCCGCTGCTTCATTCCCAATACGCTCACCGTGTTTGTTCACAACGATCGCACCTGGTTTTCCACGGTACATCTGCCAGTCTGCTTCACCTTTGAGGTTTTCTGGTTCTACTGGCATACAGGGTAAACCCCAGCAGGAGTTCATATTGCGTAAATCTGCGCCTAAAGCCATACCCATCAGGTGGCCGTCGCCAGTATTGGTCTGCACAGAAACACTGGCCATAATAGGACCACGTAAGAAAGCAGTGGTCATATCACGATTAAAATCAAAACCACCAGTACCGAGGATGACACCTTTGTTTGCTTTGATATTTAGTGGACCATCAATTCCTTCAGCTTTGATACCAATGACTTCACCAGCTGCGTTGGTGACTAATTCTTTTCCAGCAGTTTCGAGCATAACTTCAATGCCTAATTCGTCAATTGTCTGTCGGAAAATTTGCCAGGTAGATCCACCTGATGTCCTTGAACCGTCGGGATTTGCAACACCTACTTTTCTACCTCTTGGTCTGAATCCATCAACCTCGTAGTAATCTTCAAAAGTAGGTGCTCCGATCGCCCATGAATAACCAAATTTATCACGGAACCACTCAATCATGGGGTTTGCACTATCAATAAATGCATTTAACAATTCATCCGAAGATTGACCTGCTGATACTGTTTTCAAATACTTGAAAACATCATCACGATTATCTTCAATTCCTTCATCTTTTGCTACATAGTTTAAAGGAATGTAAAAACCACCTCCAGAAAGAGCCGAGGTGCCACCAAAGGCAATACTTTTTTCAAGAATTAAGACGGATTCCGCACCAGCATCTTTGGCTGCTATTGCAGCAATTGCTGCAGTACCTGAGCCTACTACAACTACATCTACTTCTTTATCCCACTTCACATCTTCAGCAGCGCCATTAGACGCAGCTGGTGCGCAAGCGACCATACCACCGGTGGCGGCTAAGCCTGCACCGAGCATGGCTGACTTCTTTAAAAATCCCCTTCGAGAAACTAAATTATCTGACATTTTCAAATCCTTTCTTGGATGGGTAAATTGGATACACTCTTTCCTCTCAAGAATATTCCTAATAATAGAGTAGTGATATATTTCACAAAAGACATTAGACAATCGATTAAATTACCCACCCATTTTCGCTGACTTGACTCTAAACAATTGTTTAGATATTCCAATAAACGTAGAATATTTAAACGATTTATTTGTTTAATCGATATAAATGCGATTTACTGGCTATTTTTCAAGCAAATTATGTTCCAACGCGAACAACACCAATTGTGATCGGTTGGATAAGTTTAATTTTCCTAAGATGTTACTGACATGAGTGCGGATGGTAGCTTCCTGCACATGCATGGAATAGGCAATTTCTTTGTATGGGTTTCCTGAGGCAACCAGTTTAAGTACTTCCAATTCTCTTTCGGTCAAGTCCTGATTAAAACTGGAGGAATCTTTTGCCTGGGTATCGCGCATTAATTTTCTGGTGATATTCGGTGCCAAAACGGGCACATCGTTATAAATATCCCGGATTGCCTGTAATACTTTGTCAGGATGCTTATCTTTGTAGATAAATCCCAATGCTCCTGCTTTGATGGCTTCAAAAATTCGCTCTTCATCAATGAAACTGGTTAACACCAAAATACGCGCCGCAGAGTCGATCGCTATGATTTCACGAGTAGCTTGAATCCCGTCTTTATTAGGCATAACCAGATCCATTAAGACCACATCTGGTGTTAATAACTGATATTGAACTACTGCTTCAATTCCGTCCACTGCTTCCCCAACAACCAGCATCCCTCGGTCCAGATTAATTTCAGTTGATAATCCTCTTCGAACAATTGGATGGTCATCGACCACCAAAACCTTAATCACCTTTTCAATTAACATAAGTCATCCCCTTTTCAGGATTGAGCGGGCAAAGGAACCTTACCGTTGTACCAAAACCACCTTTTGATTCTATATACAATTGTCCTCTCACACGGGCTGCACGTTCCTGCATGCTGTTCATTCCAATCCCCCCAATTTTATTTTCTTCTACATCAAAGCCGCTGCCGTTATCTATCACTTTTAGTTCACACTGGTTGAAGGCTTCATCAACCATTAAACTAACATGAATCTGGCTGGCATTGGAGTGTTTAAGCGCATTATTGAGGGCTTCCGTGGCAATACGATAAATCTCCAAATCCAAAGGAGACCGTAAATATTCTTCTCCCTGGATATCAAGACTGGTCAGTAAACCTGCCCGACGTTCCACTGTATTAAGGCGTAATTCTAGCGCTCCGGATAAACCTTCACTCTCAAAGGAGATGGGTCTTAGCTCAAATAACATTAAGCGCATTTCACGTAAGGATTGTAAGGCGAAAGTTTCGATATCTACCAGCGTGTCTTCCAGGGTTTTAAATTCCTTCAACTTTAAAAGCTTCTTGCTGATGTCAGCCGCCAACACCAATCCATACAACGATTGTGAAACAGAATCATGTAAATCCCGGGCGAGCCTTTGCCGTTCTTCAAAGATCAATGTTTCTTCTGCACGTTTTCTATGACGGGTACTTTCTACCGCCAGACCAGTTTCATTGGCGATACTATTAATTAAATGCAGCAATTCCTGATCTTTTTCACTCAGACATTCTCCTATCAGGTTAATCGTTCCTAAGATATTTCCTTTGGATGTAATCGGTGCGGAAAGTAAGTTAAGATCGCCTTGATCTAATGGAGTGAAGTAATATTTTTGTCTTCCAAAATATTGATCGTGATTTGTGGAAATCTTATCCACAATACTTATTTCATTCTTAAAAATACTGGGTAAATCGTCCGGAAAGTGAATGCTCTTCACAATATGGTGATTTTCTATAAGTTGGATTACACCAATGCCGCAATCTACCGCAGAAAGAATTCTCTTCAATAAATTACGAATCAGGTCATCAAGATCAACGGTCTCACTGGCCACCGCCATGATGTTGTAGAGAATTTCCAATTCATTTTCACGATTGGAAATATTATGCTCCAGCCGTTCCATCAATTGAATACGATGGATGGTGTTTCCCACCGCTTCAACAAATGAACGCATCAGTTGTTCATCATCCATCGAAAAGTGCCTGGGATTTTTATATGCCATATAAAGCACACCAACCATTTTTTTATCGGATCTGATCGGAGCCAAAACCAGCGTACTCATCTGATTACGATGAATAAATTCACAAAATTGACAATTTTCATGTTTGTGTTCTGGAA
>CAYSFA010000226.1:0-3254 GCA_964430025.1 uncultured Anaerolineaceae bacterium
GAATTTATCAATTCTTTAGCCTACCAGACCGCCATTGCAATTGATAACCTACAATTGTTTGAAAACCTACAGCGCTCCAACCAGGAACTCGTGCAGGCATATGATGCCACCATCGAAGGCTGGTCTCGAGCGATGGATTTACGGGACAAAGATACCGAAGAACATACTCTTCGAGCAACCGAAATGGCTGTAAAAATCGCCAGGATTTTGGGCACCAGTGAGGATGAAATTGTGCACATCAGACGTGGAGCATTATTGCATGACATAGGGAAAATGGGAGTACCAGACGAAATCTTACGTAAACCGGGGCCCTTGACCCCAGAAGAATGGTTAATCATGAAGCAACATCCCGTGTTTGCCTATGAAATGATCGCCCCGATTGATTATTTGAAACGTGCGTTGGATATTCCCTACTGTCATCATGAAAAATGGGATGGCAGCGGCTACCCGCGGGGGTTGAAAGGGGAGGAAATTCCATTAGCTGGGAGAATATTTGCGGTGATTGATGTTTGGGATGCGCTCAGTTCGGATCGTCCCTACCGCAAAGCCTGGGATAAAGAAAAGGTGCGAAAATATATAGAAGAACAATCCGGGACTCACTTTGATCCTGAAGTGGTAAGGATCTTCTTGGAAGTTATTGAAAGTGAAGATTGGCAGGGGTAGGAAGGGAAGAGAACAGGTGGATCAACAATTTAATCTGGAAACGGTATATCTCGATGATGAGAATGATGCAGTCGTTATAATTGACCAAACCCTCTTACCAAATGAAATTAAATATCTTCATCTCACCACCCAACCAGAGATTCATGAAGCCATTCGTGAATTGCGAGTGCGAGGAGCCCCAGCGATTGGGATTACAGCTGGATATGGGGTTTACCTGGGGTTGAAAAACTCCGCAGTGGATAATTTTGACGATTTTTTCAAGGTGTTCCAGGCAGTAAAACAATACCTTGCCAGTGCTCGTCCTACGGCAGTTAACCTTTTTTGGGCATTGGACAAAATGGAATCCTGTGTACTGCAAAACAAAGACAAAGAAATAGAGGATATTATTCATACGCTGCGAACCCAAGCGGATGAGATCAAAGCAGAAGATATCCGCACCAATAAAGCCATTGGAGAATTCGGACTCACTTTATTGAAATCGAATGATGGGGTGCTGACACATTGTAATGCGGGTTCGCTGGCGACCGGAAAGTATGGCACCGCCACTGCGCCAATTTATCTTGCACAAGAGCGTGGGTACAACTTACGGGTATATGCGGATGAAACGCGGCCGCTACTGCAAGGTGCTCGCTTGACTACATTCGAGTTAGCTGCTGCTGGAGTGGATGTCACCCTTATTTGTGATAATATGGCGGCCACTGTCATGAAGCAGGGCTTGATCCAGGCTGTCCTGGTTGGTACAGATCGGGTGGCTGCCAATGGGGATGTGGCCAATAAAATTGGTACAGCTGGCGTAGCAATATTGGCAAAGGAATATGGCATTCCTTTCTATGTTTGTGCGCCTACTTCCACCATTGATATGAACACCCCCAATGGTGAATCGATAGAGATTGAGCAGCGCGACCCGGAAGAGATCTACAAAAAGTGGTACAGTCAACCCATGGCACCAGAGCAGGGGGTAAAGTTTTACAATCCCGCTTTTGATGTGACCGATGCCAAGTACGTCACCGCCATCATCACCGAATTTGGAATAGCCAGACCACCTTATGATGAAAGTTTAGCGCACATCATGGAAAAGAAACGCAAAGGTTCCTAAGTACGCAAAGCTCGCAAAGGGTTTCCAATTTCACGGGTTGGAATTTTAAATAACAGTAGGGGCCAAGCAACCGGATCGGAAATTCTTTATAAAGTCAATCTCTATAACAGGTTGCTATCGCCCCTACGATTAAAAATCAAAAATATTGATAATTATCAAATTTTTCATCAAAAATTGCCATTAACCTACCCTTCTGTCACTTTATTACCAAAGGTAAGAATATCTTGTTACTATCATCGAAAATAGGGGTAGGGGTAGATTGAGCGCCTTGTGGGGTCGGTGAAGGAGTTCCAATAACACCCAAGGTTGGTGTACTGGTCGCACCAACTGTGCTTAATCCAGCATCAATATTTGAGATAGAAATGACGTTATTGGCAATCGAGATAATATCTGTATAACCATAATTAACTACTAAAAAGAGGTCATTAATATCACTATCTTTGGTATCATCTGCCCCTTGATCTTTATTTGAGAAAGCTGAACCGGGGAATGGAATTACTCTTACCCTATAATCACCCGGAAGTGGAGCGATAAGTGAATAAATTCCATTGCTATTGGTGACTGTGCTATCTATTAAGCTTGTTTTTGCACTATTCCATAACTGGACAGTCACGCCAGCTACGCCTGGTTCACCTGCATCTTGAATACCATCTTTATCCAGATCGTGCCACACGAAGTTGCCAATATTGATTGGGGTCTGGGTACGGGTGGCGGTAGGGGTACGAAACTTGATAATACCTGCATCCACGTTGGACATACTGATCACATTGCTTGCGATGGAAATAATATCGGTAAACCCTGCATCTCCGCCTGATGGATTGATATCGCTATCCAGATTGTTATCGCCACCAGCCTGATCTTTTGGAGAGAAGGTATCCAGTATTCCTGGCAAAACCACGCGTACACGATAATCGCCTGGGAGTGGTGCTATAACAGAATAAAGACCAGATCCATCAGTGCTATCACTATCGATTAATTGAGTTTTCGTCGAATTCCACAACTGCACTATAACGTTTGGCAATCCAGGCTCCCCTGCGTCCTGGCGTCCATCCTGGTCCAGGTCATCCCAAACAAAATTGCCGATATTGATAGGAGTAGGGGTTCGCGTGGCGGTGGAGATTGGTATGGTGATGATAGGTAAGGTTCCGATTATTTGGGCATTCACGTGGGAAGCGGAAAATGAAGAAAAAATGCCAGCCAGAATTATAATTAGAATTAATGGCAGTCCTAGCAAAAATTTGTTATTCATAGCTACCTCATTTAGGCAACACTAATTAGGATAAATAATATAATAATTATCCAAATTATAAATAATTAAACAAATTTCTGATACATGTTTCCCCCTGATTTCCAGTCAACTTATGATTTTAAACTTATTGCCCCTTTGCCCTCTCCACAAACTCTTTTACCCGCTTTAAGTCCTTACGGAATTTTCCATCACCCAAAAACTCATTGGTTTTTGTCAACGAATCCACCCCCCAGGGGCGAACCTGGC
>CAYSFA010000226.1:3264-4118 GCA_964430025.1 uncultured Anaerolineaceae bacterium
TCACAATCAAACGCTTCGTGTAAAAAGATTAATTAATAAAAGCCTTTGCCTTCTCCACGAACTCTCTCACTCGCTTCAAATCTTTCCTAAAATTTCCATCTCCCAAGAATTCATTGGTCTTTGTCAATGAATCCACTCCCCAGGGGTGTACCTGGTGGATGGCTTCCTCCACATTCTCAGGAGAGAGACCTCCAGCCAGAATCACAGGAATCTTGGATTGTTCCACAATTGCCCGGCTGATGCTCCAATCGTGCGTGAAACCGGCTGCCCCAATCCCACCGATCTGGGGGGAGTAGGAATCCAGTATGAAGAAATCCGACACTGATTCGAAATCGCTGGCGATCTGTAAGGCTGTTTCATCCATCACCGGGATAGCTTGCATAATCCTCATCCCAGGTAATAACCCACGTAACTCAACCACCTGTTCCGGAGTCACGAGTTTTATATCACCACACAAATGCAGAATATCCGGGTTAACCGTCTTTACCATCTCCACAATCTTGTCCAGATCTGAGTCCACTGTCAGGGCTACTTTCACTGCTCTATCACCAATGGCTTTACAAATTTCAGCAGCCTTTTCGTTGCTGATTTCACCTGGCAACCCGTGATCGGATGGGGTAATGCCTATATGATCCACCCCGCATTCCGCCAGGGCAATTCCCTCTTCCGAACTTTGAACCGTATAAATTTGGACAATCATGTTTTTCTCCTTTGCTGTGCTTTCGTTCGCCTTCATTCTAATCGGATTGAGATGGTTAATCAAACCATTTCAGTCTATAATATCAAGGTAACAAGTTTTTGAAACCCCTTCTTAGGAGGTATTTATGCGCGTAGCTCTTGAATCAACGGTTATT
>CAYSFA010000227.1:0-4001 GCA_964430025.1 uncultured Anaerolineaceae bacterium
CTAATACTAAATTAAGAATCGATGTTCCGGATACCGATCACAAGATTTTTGCCAGCCCAATTCAAATTCGTCAATTGCTTAACAATTTGTTGACCAATGCCATGAAATATTCCACACCTGGAAAAACCATATCCGTTTTAATGGAAGAAAAAGAAAATCAAATCATCCTTCAAATCAAGGATGAAGGATACGGAATTCCCCCTTCTGACCTTCCCTATATTTTTGATAAATTCTATCGCTCCGGCAATGTGATCGGTACCGATATTCCCGGGAGCGGACTTGGTTTGGCGATTGTAAAATCAATTGTAGAAAATCATCAGGGGCGTATCTGGGTGGATTCCATAGTTGGGCAAGGATCCACTTTCACAATCGTATTTCCTGTATCAGAATAAAAAAACCTCCGTCACAATTGGTGAGAAATTGTAGCAGAGGTTTTGCCAAAGGAGGAGACTGTGATGAGCAACTATTAACCGTCTCCACCTCTAACTATACCCATTTTCAAGCATATTCAACAGAAATAAAAGTCACTCATCCTGGTGATGATAATCCCCAACTATAAAATAATGACAAGAAATATCTTTCGAATTTGAACTAATTAGCTAACAGGCTTGACGTCAATTATTCGTTATGCTACTATTTTCATGAAACAAATGTTAAAAAAATACGTTCAATTATGCGATTGTTGTTATAGAAGGAGAACCTGCCCATGAAGAAAAATACGTATCTTATGATCCTTTTCATATTGATCTTAAGCCTGGTATTAGGTGGTTGTACGCGCTCTGCCACAAAAGGTGTTGATAGTGAATTACCTGTCGGTACCCCTGATATACCATTCCCGGTTGGCCCGGAAAATAACCAGAGCCGCATCACAGAAATTATCGCGGTGACACAAACTGCTGAAGCCGAGATGGGAAAAAACATTGAAGGTGAACAGCAAGCTATTGCCACTGCCACTCCTGAAGGTGCGACAGTAGATACCCAACCTACTGACCAACCTGCTCCAACCAAAGAGCCAATCATTGTTCCAACAGCTACCCCTGGTTTGCCGACAACCTATACCGTGCAGGATGGTGAGTTCCCTTATTGTTTGGCACGTCGTTTTAACATTAACCCCAATGACCTACAAAGTATAAACAATATCAGCGGATTCGTTTCACCAGGAACCGTGCTTACTATCCCAACTGATAGCACTTGGCCGGCAGAATTTGCACGATCATTAATCGCACATCCTACTACTTACAATGTAGTAGCTGGTGATACGATCTATAAGATTGCTTGTGCCTTCGGAGATGTTGATCCAAACGATATCATCGCAGCAAACGCACTGCAAGAACCATATACATTAACCCCAGGCGAAGTAATAAATATTCCATAACCATTTTTTTGCACACTTATCAGGGCGGGGGTACTTTCACCCCCGCTTCATACTTTAATATCGGAGCTGCATCATGGATTTTAAGATTTTACAACGTGAGAAGGTTTATTCCGGACGAGCTTTTGAGGTCGAACAAGTACTACTTGAATTACCCAACCAAAAACAAAGCATCTATGACCTGGTAGATCATAAAAACTCTATCACTGTCCTGCCCATTGATGACGAACAAAACGTTTGGTTTGTGCGCCAATATCGACTGGGTTCAGAAAGTCAGTTATTGGAGTTGCCAGCTGGGGTCATTGAAGACGGTGAAGAACCCGAAATTTGCGCAATGCGTGAAATTCAGGAAGAAATAGGGATGGCAGCAAATACCCTTCTCCTATTAGGAGATTTTTACCTGGTTCCAGGGTATGCCAATGAACACATGTGGGTCTATTTAGCAAAGGATCTATTTGCTTCCACGTTACAGGCCGATGCAGATGAATTTTTGAAAGTGGTCAAAATTCCTTATCAAGTCGTTTTGGAAATGATGAAATCCGGCGAGATCAAGGATGGAAAAACTCTTGCAACTTTAGCTCTGGCATTCCCAATTCTCGGTTTTCCAAAATAAGATTGTGTAATTTTTCTCAATCGCAAAAAATAAATTATAATATTTCCAATGCCCTTCTTATCGGGGGAGAACCATCCCGAATTACTTCTGGCTAGGTTGTCTAAACTTTATGACAGGGCACTTGGTGTATCATGATAATTATTACTATTCTTTTAACTCATCCAGTTTTACACTTAAGAATTGGATATTTTAAGGTTTTTAAGTAACTAATTATGAAATAATCGGATTATTCCGAATAACCTAATTTATGGAGATGTATCATGTCTACAAAAATCACTATTGATGCGAATGAAGCCGTAGCCAGAGTAGCATACAGGCTGAATGAAGTAATCGCAATCTATCCTATTACCCCATCTTCTGGGATGGGTGAATTTTCAGATGCCTGGTCAGCTCAAAAGCTCAACAATATTTGGGGGACAGTCCCATTGGTAGCAGAAATGCAATCCGAAGGTGGCGCTGCAGGTGCTGTTCATGGTGCCTTGCAAACTGGTTCTTTAACCACAACCTTCACTGCTTCACAAGGATTGTTATTAATGATCCCAAATATGTATAAAATCGCTGGTGAATTAACTCCAACCGTTTTTCATGTTTCCGCTCGCACCATCGCCAGCCATGCACTATCCATTTATGGTGATCATTCTGATATTATGGCTGTTCGCACATCAGGGTTTGCACTATTATGCTCCCGTTCGGTACAGGAAGCACATGACTTTGCATTAATTTCACAAGCAGCCACATTAAAAAGTCGAATTCCTTTTGTACACTTTTTTGATGGTTTTAGAACTTCTCATGAAGTCAATAAGATCAGTGAACTGACCGAAGATGATATGAGAGCAATGATCGATTATGAGACCATTATTGCACATCGAAATCGCTCCTTAAGTCCTGAACGACCAGTATTACGAGGAACAGCTCAAAATCCGGATGTATTCTTCCAGGCACGGGAGACTGTAAACCAATACTATACTGCCTGCCCTGAAATTGTTCAGGAAGCAATGGATAATTTCGCAAAACTAACCGGACGTCAATACAAACTTTTTGATTACTACGGCGCTGCAGATGCCGAAAGAGTCGTCATTGCCATGGGTTCTGGAGCAGAAACAGTAGAAGAAACCGTCAAATATCTCATTTCTCAGGGAGAAAAAGTTGGCGTTATCACCGTTCATTTGTACCGCCCATTCTCAGTAGAACATCTCATGCAAGCTCTTCCGGCTACTGTGAAATCGATTGCTGTTTTGGATCGCACCAAAGAGCCTGGTGCTGTAGGAGAACCTTTATTGCAGGATGTCATTTCAGGAGTCTATGAAGGCAAAGCATGCGGTTTGGCACAATTCAACACACTGCCTTTGATCATCGGTGGACGATATGGTCTTTCTTCCAAAGAATTTACCCCTGCAATGGCCAAAGCAGTCTTCGATGAACTTAAGAAAGAGAATCCGAAAAATCATTTCACCATTGGCATTAATGATGACCTTACCCACACCAGTCTTGAATATGATCAAACATTCTCTATTTTCAATGCGAAAACTACTCGCTGTGTATTTTTTGGGTTGGGTGCTGATGGTACTGTTGGAGCGAATAAAAACTCGATCAAAATTATTGGCGAGGAAACTGAGTACGGTGCACAAGGGTTTTTCTACTACGACTCCAAGAAATCCGGTTCCATCACCATTTCTCACTTACGTTTTGGTCCTGATGAAATTCGTGCTCCTTACCTGATTGGCATTGGGGAAGCTAATTTTGTAGCCTGCCATCAGTTCAACTTCCTCGAAAGAATTGATGTCCTCAAATATGCTGAAGATGGTGCGGTATTTCTACTCAACGCCACCTATCCCAAAGAAGAAGTATGGGATCATTTACCAGTGGAAGTCCAAAACCAAATCATTAAGAAGAACCTCAAATTTTATGTGATCGATGCAAATGAAGTTGCTGAGAAAACAGGAAATGGAAACCGTATTAACACCATCATGCAGACCTGTTTCTTTGCTATTAGTGGTGTTTTACCCCGTGAGGAAG
>CAYSFA010000228.1:0-1972 GCA_964430025.1 uncultured Anaerolineaceae bacterium
CATTATATTCTTTTGGAGCTAAATTATATAATGAACAATCCTCTAATTCCCACTTTACTCTGTTTAAACCTAATCTATTGGCAATAGGTACATAAATATCAAGTGTTTCTTTCGCTTTTATTAGCCTTTTTGGAGCAGGCATAAATTTGAGAGTCCTCATGTTATTTAATCTGTCAGCCAGTTTAATTAATATTACCCTAATATCTTCGGCAATTGCCAAAAACATTTTTCGGAAATTTTCTGCTTGTCTTTCTTCTTGTGTTTTAAAAGATATTTTGCTTAGCTTCGTAACACCATTCACTAACATTGCTACTTCATCACCAAATTGCGTTTTAATTTCTTCCAGATCAACATGGGTATCTTCAACAACATCATGTAATAAACCTGCTACAATTGTTATAGCGTCCATATTCATGTCCGCAAGAATGTTTGCTACTTCTAACGGATGGGATAAATATGGCAGACCTGAATAACGCTTTTGGTTTCGATGAGCTTCCTGGGAAAAATAATAAGCCTTCCAAATAATATCTATATCAGACGAAGGGTTATAGGATTTTATTTTTTTAATTAGTGTTTCTATTTTGATAGAATTATCTATCATTATTACCTCTTTATCTTAAAGGTGTTTATTATAATCAATTTTAAAATATATAATAACAATAATAACAATATAAATTTATTAACTTAATGTAATATTTTTATTTTATATATCATATTTTACCAAAGAAAATACATCATATCCCTTCAGCTTTTCCCTTCCATTTAACATTTCGAGTTCAACTATAAAATCAGCACCAGTTATTTTACCACCAAGTTTTTCAATAAGTTTAAATACAGCTAATGTAGTTCCACCAGTTGCTAACAGATCATCAATAACCATAATCCTGTCGCCTTTATTAAAAGCATCCCTGTGTATTTCTAAGATATTTTCACCATATTCTAACTCATAAGAAATGCTTTCTACATCTGCAGGCAATCTTCCTTTTTTACGTATAAGCAAAAACCCTTTGTTTAGATTATAAGCTACAGGAGCACCAATAATAAAACCACGGGCTTCAATCCCGGCAATATAATCAATATTTAAAGATTTACAATGTTCAGTAATTTTATTAATACAATACTTAAAAGCATTTTTATCTTTTAGCAATGTAGTAATATCTTTAAACTGTATCCCTTTTACCGGAAAATCCGGAATATTCCTTATTTTACTCTTTAGATCCATTTCTTCAATCCTCCTGGTTAGTAGATTTAATATCTTTTATCATCAACTGTAAAGATTCTCTTCCATTCCAATAGTTTATCCCTAACTGAAATGCAATGTTAATATTTTTTCTATTCTCTAATGTTTGAGATTTTTCACCCATTTGAAAAGCAATACCATCAAAATAGCTTTTATTTTGACCAATACTCAATTTGAGATGCTTTTCATCTTTTCCAACTTTTTTCCATGACATTAAGGGATATTCCAATCCACCAAATACTGGTTGCGGGTTTCCAAATCCAAAAGGCTTCATTTTCTCCAGATCTCTTAGAAATTCCCAATTTATTTTATCTATAGTTATAATACTATCGATATTTATTACTTTTTCTCCAGATTGATTGATTACGCTTTTTTCACATAATACCTGGTTAATCTTATCTCTAAATATATCTATTTTTTCCTTACAAATAGTAATACCTGCTGCATATTGGTGGCCACCATACTTGATTAACAAATCAGAACATTCAGTTAATATTTGAGAAAAATCAAACTCACCCTGATTTCTTCCTGAACCTTTGCTGATCTCATCATCTACCGAAATCATTATAACTGGTTGCTTAAATTCTTCCATTATTCTAGATGCAACGATACCAATTATCCCTGAATTCCATTTCTCTGAACTAAGCACAAGGATTTTTTGTTTATCATCCAATTTATTTTTAAAGGCCATCTCTCTGGCTTCTTTCAATATTGATTGGGTTATTGTTTTCC
>CAYSFA010000228.1:1982-3932 GCA_964430025.1 uncultured Anaerolineaceae bacterium
CATTATTTAATTCTAACATATTTTTAACTAAGAATTTTGAGCAATAGGCAGATTCAGTCAATAAAAGATCAACGGCTTTTTTAGGATTTCCAATTCTTCCTGTAGAATTCAAAACTGGGATTATATTAAAACTAAGTTCTCGAACCGATAAATTATTATCATCTGATTCAATCTTACATTTTTCTAATAATTTCTTTATGCCTATTTTATTGCTATTATTTAATCTTTCAATGCCATATTTAACAAAAATCCTATTTTCACCAACAATAGGCATCGAATCTGCAATTGTCCCTAATGCTACAAAATCTAAATAATTATATACTATGCTTACATTCTTCTCTAAATATTGATTCAAAGCTTGGGCTAATTTGAATGCAACTCCCACACCTGCTAATTCTTTGAATGGATAATTGCAAATTCTCGGGTTTATTATACTTAAAGCCGTTGGAAGGCTTCCAATTGATTTATGATGGTCAGTGATAATAGTATCAATTTTTAATTCATTAAGATAATTTATTTCTTGATATGATGTAATACCGCAATCTACAGTAATAACAAG
Source organism: uncultured Anaerolineaceae bacterium (assembly GCA_964430025.1). GTDB lineage: Bacteria > Chloroflexota > Anaerolineae > Anaerolineales > Anaerolineaceae > UBA6170. Next base: position 2,542 of record CAYSFA010000228.1, read on the forward strand.
AGAAATGTTGTATTTAGTTATAAATTGAAGACCTTTTTTGCTAATTCCATAACCTTCTTCAAATCTGTCTGGAATATAATAATAAACATTTACACTCAAACTGCTTAATACAGAAAATAACAAGCTTGTACTGGTTATACCATCAACATCATAATCTCCATATATAAGTATCTTTTCTTCTTTCTGCAGGGCTATTTTTATTCTCTCTACAGCCTTTTTCATTCCTGGGAATAAAAAAGGGCTAATTAGATTTTTTAAATCAGGGTTCAAAAATTCATTAATACTTTCAGTATTTTTTAATCCTCTATTAATAAGCAGTTGAGCTATTATCGGATCAACAAAAAACTGATGTGCAATTTTCTCTCTTAACTCTTTTTCTTCTTTAGCAATAACCCACTTAATATTCTTAAACCTCTTCCTACAATAGATAGATTATTTTTTATAATGATACCATTACACATCCCTATTTATTATTTTCCTTTTTTTATTTTTCGTCTTTTGGGATTATTAACGGTTTTTTTATCAGACTGTGCCTCTACATTAAAAGAAATATTACTTCTTTTCTTTAATTCTAAAAGCAACGGACCTGCAATGCATATGGAAGAATAAGTTCCTACAGTAATTCCAATAAATAATACAAAAGCAAAATCTGACAAGGTCCCCCCAAAAAAGTAAAGAGCTAACACTGGTAATAAAGTTGTAATTGCTGTATTAATAGTTCTGGTTAGGGATTGATTTATACTTAAATCAATCGTTTTCTCCAGCACTGGTCTTGTTTTTATCTTTAGATTTTCCCTTAATCTATCAAATATCACTATTGTGTTGTTTAATGAATACCCTACAATAGTTAATATCGCAGCAATAATTGGAATAGATATTTCTTTTTGTAATAAAGAAAGAATACCCAATGCAATTAAAACATCATGTCCTAAAGCAATAATAGAAGTAATAGCATATCTAAACTCAAACCTTACTGTTATATATAGAATTATTCCAATAAAAGCAAAAATAATAGCTAAAACCGCTAGTCTTTTTAAAGATTCCCCTATTACAGGACCGACCATTTCAACTTTTAAAACTTCGAATGAACCTATTCCGCTTTCTATTTTTTCAAGTATTTCTTCCCTTTGCTGTAATGTTATATCGTCTGTTCTTATAACAAACTCATTACCGGAAAAGGATTGTATAGTACTGCTTGCAATTGTTGTTTCCTCTAAAACATTTCGTATTTCCGTTATAGATGCATCTGTTTCAAAATCCAGTTGTAATAGAGTACCTCCTGCAAAATCAATGCCATAGTTCAAACCTTGAAAAAGTAATGAGATAATTCCAATTATAATAATAGCTGCAGATATTTTATAAAATTTTTTTCTATTTTTGACAAATTTTAT
>CAYSFA010000229.1:0-3580 GCA_964430025.1 uncultured Anaerolineaceae bacterium
AGAGACAGTCAGTGGTATCGCTGTTGCGAAGAATTTCCGTCAGGAAGCCAGTATCTTTTCTGTTTTTGATAAAGCCAACCAGGTTTCTTACAAAGTTAATATCAATCGTGGATTAGTCCTATCCATCGTCTTTCCTACCTTAAATGCAATTGGTGGCATCGCGACCGCCGTCATGGTCTACATGGGAGGGCTAACCACCTCACAGGGAATCGTTACGGCTGGTTCCTGGTATCTGTTTATCCTCAGTTTGGATCGATTCATGTTCCCGATTATGAATTTAGCGTCTTTTTGGACGAATGTTCAGAATGGTCTTTCTTCCGCGGAGCGGGTGTTTGCATTAATCGATGCAGACCCCAATGTGGTTCAAACAAGTGATGATCCAGTACCTCCGCTAAAAGGAGAAATCGAGTTCTGTAACTTGAATTTCCATTACAAAGATAATGAACCAATACTGACTGACTTCAATCTCCACATAGACCCGGGGGAAACGGTGGCTTTAGTGGGGCATACCGGTGCAGGGAAATCCTCCATAGCGAAGTTAATAGCCAGATTCTATGAATTTCAAACCGGGAAGATATTGATAGATGGGATGGATATCCGTTCTTTCAATTTAAGAAGTTTTCGTACGAAATTAGGAATCGTTTCTCAATCACCGTTTTTATTTTCAGGATCCGTGTTGGATAATATCTGTTATACCTGTGAGCAAGCCAACCCATCGGAAGTTGAAAAGGTTGCCCGTCAGATTGGTGATGGTGAATGGCTGGAAACATTACCAGATGGATTAAATACTGAGGTTGGTGAACGCGGGGCACGTCTTTCCATGGGTCAGAGGCAATTGGTCTCTTTGATGAGAGTGCTGGTGCAAAAACCCGCCATTTTTATCCTGGATGAGGCTACCGCCAGTATTGATCCATTCACTGAATGGCAGATTCAACAGGCATTGAACCTGATACTTGCACAAACCACCTCCATCCTGATTGCGCATAGATTATCAACAGTAAAATCAGCTGATCGAATTATAGTCATGCGAGAGGGGAGCATCATCGAAGAAGGCAATCATGATCTCCTGATGCAAATGAAGGGTCATTATGCCGAGCTATACAATACCTACTTCCGTCATCAAAGCCTGGCGTATGTAGAAGAAGCGGGATTTAGGAAGTAGGGGACAGTGATTAAGCTTGCCTCCTGACCTTCCAAAGGATATAATCCATCCATATTAACACCTGGTCGTGATGCCCTTGCATCCCGATGAAGGAGGATACAATGTTTAAAAATCTGAAATTACTTGTAAGTGGATTACTCTTACTATTTATCCTTAGCGCTTGCGCTGGCTCTGGTTCCAAGCCTGAACAAACTGTTGAATCTTATTTGACAGCGATCGTAGAAGCAGATCTTGATAGAATCTCCACCCTTTCTTGTGCAGAATGGGAGGAAAACGCCTGGTTGGAACTGGATTCCTTTCAGGGAGTTGAAGTTTCTCTGCAGGATATGCAATGCACCCAATCTGGCACCGAAGGTGATCTGGCTTTGGTTAACTGCTCAGGGCAATACTTAACCAGTTATGATGGAGAAGAAATGGAAATCGACCTGAGCTCTCGTGAATTTGAGTTAGTTCAACAAAGTGGTGAGTGGTTGGTATGCGGGTACCGCTAAATCTCTGGCGAAAAATCTGGACTCGCGAAAACCGCTGGGCTTTTTTCTTGTTTTTAATGGTTGTTCTGTTGATTATACTGACAGCAGATAGTTCACCGCTCTGGATTTATCAGGGGTTCTAAATGACGATCACTGAGATCTTGCTGCTGGTGGGGGTAGCGGTTCTCTACCGGTTAATTGCCAGCTCCCGCTGGGGTTTTCCGATTCGGGGTTGGTTCCTTCTGACCCTCTCAACTTTAGCCATATTCTGGTTGCAGCCAGCTATGCCCATTCGATTTTTGGATTTCTGGCTGCCAGTTCTTACCATCAGCCTCACCATTTTTTCCTGGTTGTTCACGGCTGAAAAAGAAGAAAGACTTGCACGAAAAAATTTGGGGTCGGTTGCGTTTATTTTGCTCCTGATCTTATTGGTAGCATTAACTCGCTTCCTGAGCCTGGATGGAATTCTCACCGCCAACCGACCTCCCCAGACCCAACAGGTTTTACTAGGTCTGATTATCCTGATCATAGCTGGAGTAGCATTGAGTTGGTTAGGGAAATCAAGCTCAAAATGGCTGGGAGCAGGTATTCTGGTCATATTACTGGTATTTGTCTTTCTCAAATTACCAGCACTAACCCTGTGGTTGAGCAGCATCCTGCGTAATCTGGTAGGCCAATCCAATACTAACGCGAGTGCCTTGGATATTCGCTGGTTAGGATTTTCCTATGTTGCTTTTCGTCTCATTCACACCTTGCGTGATCGGCAAGCTGGGCGTTTGCCAGCGGTCAGCCTGCAAAATTATGTGAATTATGTAATCTTCTTTCCCGCTGTCAGCGCCGGTCCCATCGATAAATTACCCCGTTTTGACAAGGATTTCCAAAATCCGCTTACTTTGAATGTTGAGGTTTTTGGGTCCTCATTTACTCGCCTGATGATTGGGCTGTTCAAAAAATTTGCTGTGGCAGACACATTAGGGTTGATTGCACTTAACAGCCAGAATGCAGCTCAATTGCAAGCCAATGGATGGGGATGGGTGATGGTGTATGCTTACGCGTTCCAGATTTACTTCGATTTTTCCGGATATACTGATATTGCCATTGGTTTAGGGCAGTTACTCGGGATTCAACTACCGGAGAATTTTAATAAACCTTACCTGAGAACCAACCTGACCCAATTCTGGAATAACTGGCACATGACCCTTACGCAGTGGATTCGAGCGTACTTTTTTAACCCCTTTACTCGCTCCTTACGCTCCAAATACCGCAACCTTTCACCCGCCTGGGTAATCCTGATCACCCAGCTTAGTACCATGGTAATGATTGGACTTTGGCATGGTATCACCTGGAATTTCGTCCTATGGGGGGTCTGGCATGGCTTAGGGATGTTTGTGCAAAATCGCTACTCGGATTGGGTCAAACCACATCTGGTAAAGATCGAAGAAAAACCCATATTAAAGAAGGGACTTACTGTAGTAAACATTGTGTTGACCTTCCATTTTGTGGCATTAGGTTGGATTTGGTTTGCGTTATCACAGGTTTCCCTGTCACTGCATGTATTTATGAAACTCTTTGGGGTAGGAGGGTAGCGGAAAGACAATGAATTTCCAATTCTACAGAAACGTCCTACTCAAAACGCTCATTCTATTGGTAATCTTCAACATGATTCTTGTTTTTGTCCCGTTTTCATCCCGAGAAAATCAATTCTCGCTGTACAACTCAATTCTACCTGGGCGTGAGCGTTTTCCATTTGGTGAAGCTCCCCAACAAGCTTACAATTTCAGCCTCTATGATCTGGATGCCATGTTTGAATCGCATGTAATCGCTGATAACCCTAAAAATCCAGATGAGTACCGTGTCTTTCTGATAGGGGATTCATCTGTCTGGGGGACGTTGTTAAAACCTGATGAGACTCTAAATGGTTACCTCAACAACATGAATATTACCTGCG
>CAYSFA010000229.1:3590-3904 GCA_964430025.1 uncultured Anaerolineaceae bacterium
CGGAGATCAAAAGATAAAATTCTACAATTTGGGGTATCCCACCATCTCCCTCACCAAGGATTTAATGGTAATGCAGCGCGCCATGCAATACCAACCTGATTTAATCATCTGGTTAACCACCTTGGAAGCATTCCCGTTTGATAAGCAACTTGCTTCTCCATTAGCAGATAACAATCCACATCGAATCCAACCACTAATCGAAAAATACAATCTACCACTGGAGATCAAAGAACCTGAAAATGATATTGTTTCCCGCAGTCTTTGGGGGCAACGTCGCACCTATGCTGATTGGATTCGCTTACAACTTTACGGCT
>CAYSFA010000230.1:0-3841 GCA_964430025.1 uncultured Anaerolineaceae bacterium
TATGCCATTGCTTCCATAAGTATTTCAGCTCCTATTACTCGTTTAACAAAAGAGAAATTATCTTTATATAAATGCTTAATAAAAGAGTCAGCTGAAAAAATATCAAATACTTTAGGCTATAACAAGCAATCAGGTTCGCAAGAACTAATTGTTATCTAAATTAATAAAATATTTTTTCAATCATATAATTTTATATGCAAAACAGATTTCGCTCAACCAATGGTCGATTAAATTTGTTCTTTGATAAAAGAAAGATATTATTGTAAGTTGTTTGCTTAATAAAAAAGCGACAATATACTTATAGTAATTTGGCTGATACCTTATAAAAAACTCCAATTTAACTTATATATTTTTGTAATGTTTATTTATTGCCCCTTTGTACGCATCAAGTATTTCTGCTTTTATTTAATTTAAGTCCAGCTAATATTAGCCAATAATCTGAGTGATATACTTAAAATTACTTTTTTATTTTATCTTTAGATAAATTATTGGCAACCTGATTTGCAATAATCAATAAGGCAACTTGGTAATGTAACTATATCCTAAAATCTTAGGGATGAGATTAGGGAAATCTATTTTAAAATATTTTCCTGATTCAAGGTAGTTTTACAATATATCTATCCAGAATGTCATTATTTAGCAGAATTTAACCTAACTTGTAATCTATAGATGTAATGGCATTAAATAAAGATAAGAGAGGAGGTAAAAGCTATAGAGTAAATTAATGATTTTAAAATAAAGTACAGATTGCAGGTAGTACAGATAGGTATTTAAAAATAAAAATTAAATGGAGGATTTTGCAATTATGAAAAGAAAAATAATTAATATTTTACTAGCCAGTATCTTTTTATTTTCATTATCAGTTCCTGTAGTTTTTGCTCAAGAAAGAACTGCTTTGGTATTTAGCGGTTCAACCATTGGTGGGGTTACTAATCTACAAATGAGTGGTTTGGCTGCTGTGGCTAAACAATTTTGCAATGTAGAACCAACGGTAATTGTCAGTCCTACTTTAGCACAGGTAGATATTATGAAAGATGGTGATAGCCATTTTTGCACAACATATGGCTATGAAGCTTACTTTGCATATTATGGCCAAGACAGATGGGAAGAACCCTATACCGGCATCCGCTCTATGCTGCCTAGACCGAACGCTACAGTACAGTTTGCCGTACCGGCAAAATCTGATATTAAAAGTGTCCAGGATTTTAAAGGGAAAAGACTGTGTTTAGGAAGGGCAGGATTTGGTGGTGAGCTGCAGTCAAGAACTATTCTAGAGGCTCTGGATATTACTGACTATACACCGGTAAATCTAGGCCATGAGGACTCGCTGGCAGCTATTGTGGCCGGCAATGCTGATGTTTATTCAAATTCAGGGGCTTTCCCTCACCCATCTTTTCTTGAAATGGCCGAAACAATTTCGGGAGGAATCAGGATAATCGGCTTTACCGAAGAGGAGATTAACCAGATCGTTGAAAGAGCGCCATTCTTTAAAGCCAGAGAGATGGGACCGGTATATAAAGGTATGACAGAGGCAGTACTTGTACCCGAAGTTGAAAGTATGATAGCAGTTAGAGAAGATGTTCCAGAGGAAATAGTATATTGTATAACAAAAAGTTTCTGGGAAAACCGTGAATTTGCCGAAATGCAGTGGGCCGGTTTTAAAGAATTACAGCTGGAAGATGTAGCAGAAATTAGGGGCTCTTCTCCTTGGCATGTCGGAGCTTATAAATATTATGTAGAAAAAGGATTAGACATACCTGAGGTTATGATTCCCTCAGAACTGAAATAAAACAATGTAAGAGATTACCAGAAATATTAAGTGAGTTTCCTGGAATAGAATAAGTAAGAATTAACTTTCTATTCCAGGAAACTAAAAACTTATATATTTTAAAAATGAATTTGAATAGATAAGGGAAGGAGTGTCATAAGATAATGGACAATGTTGAAAATGCATCCAATAATAATGGAAATATTTATGATAAAATTATAATTTTTCTTTCAGCAATACTTACTGTCTACATTCTGTATACAAAATTTACTTTTCCGCCGGAAGCTTTCTATGATAGAATCTTCTATATGGCAATGACTGTCCTAATCATTTGTTGTACACAACTGAAAGCTTATACAGGAATTAGGAAGCTATTTGTTGTATTAGGAACTTTATTATCATTTAGTGCTTGTATCTATATGGCAATCAATGTCCCGAAAATTATGAGTAATATGTATAGAGCAGATTGGAACGATGCATATGTCTATATAGTTTACTTTATCGGGATTTTTATACTACTTCAATCTAATCAAGGTGGTAAAATTATTTCCGGAATGGGTGTAATCATCATGTTATACCTAATTTTTGGTCATCAACTTGAAGGTGTTCTTCACATACCACCATTAAATATCAAGCATATTGCAACTATGGCTTTTACTGACACCGATCAAGGAGCTTTTGGCTCTTTTCTTGCCATTACTTCACGTACTTTGTCGGTATTTCTTTTATTCTCCTGTTTCTTGGTAGTAGCCGGGTTAGGAGATCTAATAAAAGCAGTATCGATGCTAGGATCGGGAAAATCGACAGGTGGACCAGCAAAAGTAGCTGTATTAGCCAGTGCTCTTTTCGGGATGGTTAGCGGCAGTCCGGTAGCAAATGTTGCTGCAACCGGGTCCTTCACTATTCCGCTAATGAAAAGTATCGGCTACAAGCCGAAAACTGCTGCAGCTGTAGAAACTGTTGCGTCCTCAGGAGGTAATATAACCCCGCCGATTATGGGAATTAGTGCCTTTATCATGTGTGAAATATTGGGAGTGCCCTATACTAGAGTTATAGTATGGGCTATAATCCCAGCTTTTTTATGGTATTTTACTACATACTGTTTCGTTCATTTTAGTGCTCTGAGCCAGGGTGTTAAAACGTGGGTACCTGAACGAGAAGAGCTTATGCAAATTATAAGAACCAGATGGCATTTACTTATTGCTCTTTTTGTATTAGTCTATTATCTTATAGCTTATAAGGTTGCCGAAACAGCAGCATTATACTCTGTGGTGGCTTTATTTGTTGTATCTTTCTTTAGAAAAGAAACCAGATTGAATCTGACAAAAATTAAAGAATTTTTACTAGATTTCGCTCACACCATTACCGGTATTACTATTTTAAATACTATGCTGGGAATATTTACTGCTGCTTTCCTTAGTACCGGGACACATACAAAGCTGATTCACCTAGTATTTGGAGGTGTTACCCATTGGATGGCACTTGCATTAATAGTCTTTGTTTTGTGTATTGTGTTTGGAATGTTAGTCCCGCCTTTTGCAGCTTATATTGCAGTGGTAGTTATGGCTGTTCCAATTCTGCATTCGGCAGGTTTCGAGTTGCCTGTAATCCATATGTTTGTTCTATATGGTTGTGTGCTAGCACCCATAACCCCGCCTGTTGCTATAGCAGCCTTTACAGCTGCCGGTATAGCGGGCTCAGACCCCTTAAAAACTGCTATGGAGGCAACCTATCAGGCTCTGCCATTATGGGTATTCCCTTTCTTACTGCTAAGAGATAGACTATTTTTAGGGATGGGTACCAAAGCCAGTATGTTGTTGAGTCAGATCCCAATGATAATGTTTGGTGTATTTCTTATGACAATAGCAATAAATCGCTATTGGGTTGAGCCAATATCTAAAAATGTAGCTCTACTCCTGGGTTTAATGGTATTTTTGATATTCCAACCTGTTTATTCTTATGTATCCTTTGTTGCGTGTCTAATTGGAGCCGCAATATTGATAAAGCTATACTTTGATAAGAGAAATAAAGGAGCTGCAACTGCTGAGCCAGCAGTATGATGGAGATGACAGT
>CAYSFA010000231.1:0-3725 GCA_964430025.1 uncultured Anaerolineaceae bacterium
GCAATATGATCAACGCAGAAGCCTTTTCGAAAATGAAATCCAACGCGGTTCTGGTCAACACAGCCCGCGGAGAGATTGTGGATCAAGTTGCGTTGTATGACGCCTTGAAAAATCACAAAATTTTCGCTGCGGGTATTGATGTAACTGTCCCCGAACCACTCCCCCCGGATCATCCTCTCTATGAGTTGGATAACCTCATCATCTGCCCACATATCGCCAGTGCCAGCACAACTACCCGTGAAAATATGTCCCTGATCGCTGCAGGCAACTTGCTGGCTGGCATTCGTCGAGAGCGTTTACCCTATTCGGTCAATCCTGAAATTTATAACAAATAATGTAACTCTTCAACTCTTACCGGAAAGCCGCTTTAGCAACTGTTTAGCGGCTTTTTTAATGGAAGGTTTTGGATGAAGGCTTAATAAATCTGCTACTTCTTCGATCTCTTCTCTTTGAGCAGTGTAATAATCCAACCCATTTACTAATCCTTCTAAAGCTAATTTGGCGTGATGTGTATTATGGGCATTCAAGGCATCTATTAGAAATGGATAAACCAACAAGGCATTCGATAATTTGGTCCCTGCCAAATTACCGGCACAAACCACAATATAATCTCTGACGATAACACTCTTTTCGTGCAGGAATTTAGCAGTCAGGTTTTCCCAATGTTTGATGATTTCATCAGGATTGTAAGGGGAAATCAATGCAATCGCATGGATTGCTTCCCAGCGTACACGCTTATTCTTGTGATTGTTAAATTGAATTATTTGATCCATGTATGGTGCAATCAACTGCGGATCATTTTCAGCAACCATTGTGCAAACTTCTAAACAATCTCCTAACAATGCAATGTTTTTACTTTGCAAAGCTTGAATGATTTCTCTTATAAATTCAGGATTTTCATATATTAGAGATGCTACAGTACGATTACCTTGCTCACTTCTCTCATTTTTCATAGATGATAATTGGTAAAGTAAGGACATGCTATTTCCTTTGATATTTATAAAATGGGGAAAAACCATAAAATTTATAAATATTATCAACGTATATTGACATTGACTTAACCATCATTATAATAACTTCATGACTTTTAAACCTACCCGAAATCGGGTTAACCCCGAAAAGATTAATACAACACCAATCCGGCGACCTTCCTGGATTAAAGTGGAACAACCCACCGGAGAGACCTACACCTGGCTCAAAAGTTTGATGCGCAAGAAAGAATTACATACCGTCTGCGAAGAAGCAAAATGCCCGAATATGGGAGAATGCTGGGGAAGTGGTACCGCTACCTTCCTTGTTTTGGGGGATGTCTGCACCCGCACCTGTGGTTTTTGTGATATCAAACGCGTGAAGCCAATTGAGGTCGATTGGGATGAACCCGAACGGGTTGCATTGGCCGTGAAATCAATGGATTTGAAACACGCTGTTATTACCAGTGTAAATCGTGACGATCGCAAAGATGGTGGGGCACCAATTTTCGCGATGATCATTGAAAAAATCCGGCAGTATCAACCGGGCTGCTCCATCGAGGTGCTGATCCCCGATTTCAAAGGCAGTCTGGACGCCTTAAAAATTGTGATGGACGCTAAACCAGAGATTCTCAACCATAACGTAGAAACGGTTCCACGCTTATTCAAACAAGTCCAACCCCAAGATCGCTATGAATGGTCAGAAGCAATCTTGAGAAACGCAAAAGCAATGAATGGAGATGTGCTCACCAAATCCGGAATTATGTTGGGATTAGGGGAAGAATTCGAAGAAGTAAAAGAAGTGATGCGGGATTTACGTTCCTGGGGGGTGGACATTCTTACGATTGGACAATATCTTCAGCCAAGCCGCCAGCATTTACCGATCATTCGTTATTACACCTTAGAGGAATTTAAGGAATTAAAGGAGTTTGGTTATCATCTGGGATTCCAATGGGTGGAAAGTGCTCCCTTGGTGCGTTCTTCCTACCATGCTCACGAGCAGGTAAAGGCGTTAAGCAAAATTCACAAACATTTATATTCATCCGGAACAGTATGATTACCAGATCAATAACCCGAAAATTTGGAAAACTAGTACGAATAGATGTCACTTATGACACTACAATCAAAGACATAAAAATTACCGGAGATTTTTTCCTGCATCCGGAAGAAACCCTCGAACAGATCGTTTCATCGTTAACTGGTATCGAGGTACCCATCGTGAAAGATAAAATAACCAGAGATTTAAATTACATCTTTTACAACAATGAAGCTGAAATAATTGGCTTATCGATTGATGACATTGTAAACACACTGCAAGAGGTAACTGAATGACTAAATTTCGCATGATCCCCTTTGCTTATTTCGACGCATTTACCAACATGGCACTGGATGAATCCATTATGGAAAGTGTACGCAAAGGGAACTCGCTTCCTACCATTCGATTTTATGGTTGGAACCCCTCCGCGGTTTCCATCGGGGTTTTTCAGGGAATACAAAACGAAGTTTATCTGGAAGAAACCAATAAAGCCGGGGTCGATGTAGTTCGTCGGTTAACCGGTGGAGGGGCTGTTTACCATGACATTAATGGAGAGGTAACCTACAGCTTAATTGCACCAGTGGAAGTCTTTCCTGCGAACATCATTGAATCGTATCGAGTGATATGTGAAGGGGTGATATTTGGATTAGAAGAATTAGGAATCAAGGCTGTGTTCTCGCCTATCAATGACATTCTGGTAAATGAACAGAAAATTTCAGGGAATGCACAAACCCGGCGTAATGGGATCTTACTGCAACATGGCACCATCCTCTATAGTGTGGAAGTGCCAAAAATGTTCAGTTATCTGAATGTAAGCGACCAAAAAGTCTCCGACAAGTTGATAAAAAGTGTCCAGAAGCGGGTTACCAGTGTAGCCGACCAGACTACACATAGTATTGATGAACTCAAAAAAGCATTAATCAGTGGTTTCCGCCACAATCGCGATGTAGAATTTGGTGATTACACACCATCCGAATTAAACCGGGCACAGGAGATTGTGGGTGCTCGTTTTGGAAACCGAAGCTGGACTTTCCGCTTATAAAATGATTTCGTCATCATAAAAATAAGAGTAATATTAAATTACATTGGAATACCCAATTTCCAACCTATATTTCCATTCATCAGGAGAACAAGATGTCTATTGAATTATATAAAAACAAAGTGAAAACCAGTATCTGGAAGGCAATCGCCCAAAGTGGTCTGCCGATTAACTCTATCCCCATGGATCAGCAAAACAAATTGGTCGATAACCTCGCCGATAACCTTTTAGTGGTCGTAAATGAAGTTTTAGGTGAAGTAACTACCCCCATGAAAACCTCTAAAGAGCCTGTGGACCTGGTAGAAGAAGAAAAGATCCTTTGGGAAGGTCGACCATTTTTATCATTGGTCGAAAATTACTTAATTACCAATGAACGCATCAAAATATCAACAGGTATAATCGGGAAAGATATAGAAAATTATGAATTGATCCGTATTCAGGATATCGATATTGTACAAAATCTGAGTGAACGATTAATCGGGATTGGAGACATCCTCATTAAAGGAGCTGATCAATCCTCCCCAACCGTCACATTAAGAAATGTCGATGACCCTGCCACTGTTTATGAATTGTTACGAAAAGCCTGGTTAGCTGCCCGAAAGAAATATGGATTAATTTTCAGAGAAGAAATGTAATTAGAATCAAAAAAAGTTTCTTGGCAATGACCTACTCTCCCGGGGGG
>CAYSFA010000232.1:0-3680 GCA_964430025.1 uncultured Anaerolineaceae bacterium
TTGAAAGAGTGAGTAATCCTTCCCTTCACACAATAACCAAAATGAGCAGGTCAGGATCTGATTGTCAAATCGGATCATCGAATTAGTCAAGAAAATCATTCCAAACAATGATGCGATGCCTATAAGAATCACTTTTGGTGAAAAACTATTTTTAATTAAATTTTTAAATTTATTCATTCACTTTCTCCCTGGTGTTTTCTCTTAACTGCTTGCGAACAAAGAACGGATACCCCAATCCTAATAGGCTGGCAAAAAAGAACCATTGCAAAGCATACCCAAAATGTGGACCTTCGGTTATTTCAATCTCTTGCACCTGAGGGATCGGTTTTTCCCCAGGCGAATCCCCTTCTAATTGAATATATATAGGCAAAATTTGATAATCGGTTTTGTTTTGGACAGATTCAATATCAACGTAAAGGTAAAAATCGGAATTATCTTCCGAAGATTTGACTTTATCAACTATCTTATCTCTTGAATTTGGATTTCGGATGATTCCATTAATGGTTTGCAATTGTTTGTATTGTTCATTTATGCTTGATATATTCTGTAAATCGGTAAGAGATATCCACCCACGATCGATTAAAACTGCTAAATTCTGATTTTCAATCAATAATGGCGTAACAACCCGATACCCTGGCTGATTTTCGTACGCGTGGTTCTGAAGAAAAATTTCATGCGAAAAATCATAATTTCCTTCTACTGAAATTTTTCGATATTCCATTCCATCCAAACCATCCGGAAGAGGTTGATCAGATAAATTGATTGGTTCTGCGGAAACCTGTTCAAGGTAATGATCATTAAATGCTCTTCGTTGATCCAAACGATCCAGTTGCCAAAATCCCAACCTTATCAAAACGAAAACCCCAATAATTACTAGGATTGTTGTTAACATCCACTTGATCATCTGATTGGATTTCATGGGAGAATATTTTCCTTCTTGTTTTTTGGTTCGACCGGTATTACAACAATAGAAAATAACCAGACCAATACACCTGAAGGCAATCCAATCGCCAAAATTCCTTGAAATCTTATATCATTTGTTAATCGTGGCCTAACTTCCAATCCCATGATTTGAGTGGGCTGAAAAGTACATGCCAGAGAATAGGTTTGAGGTTTTTCCAACGTCAGAACACCTGATGTCCCCGCTGGCACCCAAACCGGACCGAGTTGATGACTAACACTATCATTATTCGCAACGATTATTCGGTCTCCCTCAAAAAAAACCATAGATTCAGGGATGGAAGGAACAGAAAATCCATTTTCTATCCTTTCGGCAGTTCCATCCGGGATATTGATGTGAAAATCCTCCGATTCACGTTCAGTATTTCTGGTAAGTAATTGAAAAGAAGCTTCACTTACAAAAAACCCAAAGAGAAATGCAAAAATCATCGAAATGACAAATCTCTTAACTAATGTTTTTTGTAAGGAAGTCTTCATGTTAAGAATTTCCTTGCTTTATCAAATAATTCAAATCCGAAACAATGTCTTCCAATGGAGTTTCAAACAAGTAAGTCATAGAAAGCTCATTATTCGAATTGATCAGATAAAGGCGTGAAGTATGATCAACAAGGTATCTTGATGTGTCAGTTTGTGGTTGGATATCTCTGTAAACCCCATAATCCTTCCATACAGTCTCTAATTCTTTTTCTTCACCAGTCAATCCGTAAAATGAGTTATCAAATGACTCTAGATACTTAGCGAGTTGATCCTGAGTATCTCTCTCTGGATCCACCGTGATGAAAACAAAATCTACGATGTCCGATTTGTCCCCTAAACGGTTTTTAATTTCTTTCATTTCATAAAGAATTGCTGGGCAAACATCCGGACAATAGGTGTATCCAAAGAAAATTAATACAAATTGTCCTTTTCTGGATTTCAGATTATATTCATCACCTTGATTAGAGGTCAAAGTGAAATCTGGTGCTTCCACTGCAGGATCGATGACAGAACCGCGAAAAGTGTAAGGTCGTTCGATTACAAATCCAAATATCAAGGCGATTGCAACGATTATTAGGATGAGAATCAAAAAGTTTTTATTCTTCATTTTCTACTAAAATCCGCCCATAAGGTAAAGAGCTGGGTAAAAAATAATCCAGACTACATCAACAAAATGCCAATAATTCGCACTCGCTTCAACAGCATAATGTTTTTCTTGCGTATATTTACCTTTCAATCCATTTCTTAGCACAAATAACAAGAAAATTATGCCTGTAAGCACATGGAAAGCATGCATTCCTGTCATCATGTAAAAAACTGCCCCTTCTGCCCCATCCGCTGGACCAAAATGTGCGGACCCCCATTCAAATCCAACAACACCGACTAAAAACGCTGTTCCAAGTATGATGGTGAGAATTATGGAAGTCACGAATCCTTTTTGATTACCTTTGGAAATCATCACCTCTGCGCGATTCATGAAAAAACTACTGACAAGCAAGACTGACGTAACGATCAGACCCAGTCCCTGATCTAACTGAAGATTTACATTTCCTAATAGATAGAACCTGCTAATCAAAAGGCCACCAAACATGAACGCGTCCGAAAGAAAGAACAACCATAGCCCCAATCGACTGATTGTGATTCTTTTTTGGTATGAAATGAGTGAATCATTAACAGTACTCATTCGTGTCCTCCATTCTTTGGGTTTAGTACTCGATTAATATTCATAAAAAATTGGAGAACGAGTAGCATTTTTATCAATGCTACTGCCCATAATAAAATTGATGGCACTTGATTAATTCCTAAAATATATTCGATTGCGGTTAATACCGCCAAAAGAACAAAAACAACAATCCCTCTTTTTAATGGTGATAGATTTGTCATGCTTCTTTCTCCATACCGGTCTTCTCGCCGGCTAATTCAATATACTTGCTCCCTTTCAGGCCATAGTCATACGGTTCTCCGACAACATCGAATTCCAAACCATGAAAATTGTGTGCTGGTGCTGGTGAGGGCAATATTTCCCATTCAGGGGATCTTGAATTCCAAATATTCCCCTTAGCTTCTTCACCTTTCTTGGCACTGGTGATCAAGTTGATGAAGAAAATCAACACTGAAGTTGCGATTAAAAATCCACCGATTGTAATGAGTAAATGAGTAAAATCAAATCCCATTGCAGGATCGTAATCAGCTATTCTTCTTCGCATCCCCAATAAACCAATCTGCATTTGACCAAAGGTCATGAGGAAAAATGATGGGGTCATCAAATAGAAGTGGATTTTTCCTAAAGTTTCGTTCATCCTTCTTCCAGTTATTTTCGGATACCAATAATAAATGGCAGCGAAAATCGGAAATATGAATCCACCAAACATTGTGTTGTGGAAATGTCCAACAATGAAATAGGTATCATGTAAGTGCAAATCTGTGGAAACAGTGCCGCTTGGCGGGCCAGTTAAGCCGCCTAATAGAAAGACTATGATTCCACCCAGTACAAACAACATAGGTACCGGAAACCTCGCTTTTCCTTGCCAAATTGTAGCCACCCAACTGAAGAATTTAACTCCTGTAGGAACTGCTACCAATAAAGTACTATACATGAAGGGAACTCGTAAGTATTCTTCGATTCCAGCAGTAAACATGTGGTGTCCCCAGACAAGAAAACCAGTTAATGCAATTCCCATTGATGACATAGCAACCCATTTGTATCCAAATAAAGGTTTTCTCACAAAAACAGGCAATAATTC
>CAYSFA010000233.1:0-3662 GCA_964430025.1 uncultured Anaerolineaceae bacterium
TGGTTTCGGCCACCAATGGGATTTCTCCAAGCATTGGCAAGGGCAATTGATTGGTAACCACAGCGGTGCTGGCATGTTGATCGATATTGTCGGTCGCTACAAAGAAGCAGTGAGCATTCCTTGTGGAACAGTTACCTATATGGACCCAGCCCATGCGCCAGATCTCTTCGAGAAAGCATTGGCCGACGGCAAAGTCGATTTCTACCTCATGAATCGCCCCTTAACCGTTGACACTGAATATGTCAATAAACTCAAAGAAGGCCGCATCGACGAAATCGCCCCCTGCACACGCTGCCACCATTGTCACATCGGTGGGAACCAACAGAATCGTGACATGGGTTATTGCCGCGTGAACGCCCTGACACAACGTGTCATGACTGAAAATGGACCAGCCACTTATGAGCTAGAACCAGCAGCAGTTGCCAAGAAAGTTATGGTTGTTGGTGGTGGCCCAGCTGGTATGGAAGCCGCTCGCATCGCAGCAGCACGTGGTCACGAAGTCACCCTTTACGAAAAGAGTGATGAACTGGGCGGAGATCTTAACTTTGCCAGTATGGTCAAAGGTCCGCATGAAAACCTCGACGACCTCAAGAAATATCTTGCGAAACAACTTGAGGTGAATGGGGTAACAGTCATCCTGAATAAAGAAGTTGATGCTGCCTTCATCAATAGCGAAGCACCTGATGCTGTCGTCCTTGCCATAGGCTCATTACCTGGTGATATTGGCGCAAGCGGTGGTAGTGTTCCTGTGATTGACTTCATCAACTTCATGGGTGAAGGCACCGGCGACAACGTCGTGGTATTCGGTTCAAACGCCCAGGCATTCGACTGTGCACTTTGGCTGACCGTTCACAAGAAAAAGGTCACCATTGTAACCCCCAACCTCAATGAGGAACTTGACAAACAACAATCACAGCATGCCCATCGTTTTATGACAACTGCACTCTACTCCCTGGGAGTAAAAGCCTATCCGAGTTCAACTATCAAAGAAATCGGTGACGGTCAGGTAACCATCTCCTCCGATGGTGGTTGGGATACCGTTATCGCGGCAGACTCGATCATCAACGCCGCCGACCTGAAACCAAACAAAGCATTGCTGGATGATGTCATCGTTAAAGAGAAATTTGCCATTGGCGATTGCAACGAACCTTACAATATTGCTTTAGCGATCCGCGCCGGAAACGATATCGGTCGCCAACTCTAGAAAGGATGACGAAACAAATTTGACACGGTAACTTTTATTGGTAGTGATTTACAGTGTCATCCGCCAGAGCAACAACGATCTGGCAACCAGAACCGCCTGGCAACCATTTCTGATGGATACCAGGCGGTTTCCCTTTTGGTGGTAGGCAATGCACTTCTATCCCGGATTTCATTTCGCCAGGTTTCACCATATCTCTCAATGATTCATCTCTTTCATGATGGAGGGAGAAACCAGGTTGTTTGGAAAATTACAAAATGAAGTGACTTAAAGGACATAAATAATGACTGGGAATGGCTGATTGATGTTAGAATGAGGTCGAACTATAATATTAATGGTTTTATCGGTAATTTGAGTGTCTCATGAAGCTTGCCATTGTTGAAGACAATTCCCAGGAAAGTGCATACCTGAAAGAACTGGTGAGAGAATATTGCGCCGGTAAAAAAATTGATGCGGAGATTGCCACTTATCCCAGCGCAGAAGATTTTTTTGCCACCTGGCCAATGGAGTTGGATGTCCTTTTTCTGGATATCATGCTGGAGGAGATGAACGGCATCGAAATCGCCGAACGAATTCGACAATCCAACGAACGCGTCATCATCATTTTTACCACCAGCAATCCGCAGTTCTCCCTTTCTGGGTATGCTGTCGATGCATTAGATTACATCATTAAACCAGTGTCGAGGGAGATTTTGTTCCGCTCGCTGGATAAAGCCATCCACCGGCTGCGTACCTCTTATCAGGATTTTTTCACCATCAATAACAGTGATGGCTATTTTGTGATCAACACCATGGATATTTACTACATCGAAATGCTGAATCGAAAATTGATCATCAATACCAAATCAGGGCCGATCACCTGTTTGCGCTCTTTGCAATATATGGAAGAGCAGCTGCCGGATACATTCTTCCGCTGCCACAGCGCTTTTTTGGTCAACCTGCACACGGTGGAATCGGTTCAGGGCTCGGATATCGTGGTGGCGGGCAATACCATCCCCATCAGCAAACACCGCCGCAAGGATTTTATTCGTGCGCTGACAGATTTTGTAGGTGAAAAATTATGAATGAACTATTGAACATAATTCAAGTAGGCTTTGCCCCGTTAATCATGTCCGTTTCAGATATGCTGTTACTCTTTTATATCAGTAATGGCAATCGTGATCGTATTCGTAAAAACAAGTATTGGTTTTTCTGGTTCTTCGTCTGGCTGTTTGTGATGATGTTTTCTCAATTGGTGTTCAGTGGGCAAACGAATGCGCAAGCGAATTATCTGGCCTTTTACATAATTCACTTCTTTATTCTTTTATTTTTCTCCGATCAATGCACAGATGCCCCCCTCAGTTATCGCAGTTATCTGGTGATCCTGGCCGTACTGGCTTTCGATCTTTGTCTGATTTTATCGATCAGTCTTTCATTATCATTTTTTCAATTCTCTTATATTACTGGTGGCACGTTCGTAGAGCAGGTAATCTCACAAATAATCCTATTAGGGATGAAAATCATTGTGGCATACACCATCAAAAAAGCAGTTAAGCGGCATTTCTTTAGTTTCAGTAATGTGTTCCAGGTGCTCATTATCATGCTGCCGGCTTTACCTTATTTCGTCCTTCGTAATTATGCATATTTCTTCAACATTAATCCAAGTACCGTGCCTATCATCATTCGTTATTTGAATGTTTTGTTTGGAATTTCAGCCATGACCAATATGATCATTGGGGAGCACTTATCCTTCCGAATTCGGCAGCACGAACGAAATCAGATCGAGAAATTAGCCAAAAAACAACACGACAATTTGCTCTTCAACTTGAAAAGTATTGAAACCGTAAATCGTAAATACCATGATCTGCGGCACATTATCCGGGGAATTGACGCGATGACTTCCCTTGAGGAAGTTAAAGACTCCATCAAGTCGATCGAAAAGGAAATTCAAAGCTACGAGTTGATTTTCAACACCGGTAATAAAACCCTGGATGTTATCTTTACTGACCGCATGCAGGAATCCAGGAATAAAGAGATCACACTCCATATTCACGCTGATGGTCAAGGGTGGGATAGCATCAGTGATATTGACATTGCAACGATTTTTGGAAACGCGCTGGATAACGCTATCGAAAGTGTGGAAAGGAATTTTGAACCAGCCAAACGCCTGATTGATGTTCGTATTGGGAAGGTGAATGAGATGCTCATTGCCAGGTTTGAAAATCCATTTACGCATAGGCTGGAACGAACTCAATCGAAATTATTGAGCACCAAGGTCAATCCGGAGAATCACGGGTACGGGTTACAGAGTATTCAGACGATTGTTGAGAAATATGATGGCGAGATGGACATCAAAACGGACGGGGAAGTTTTCGTCCTGACGGTGATCATCCCGGTGTAGTGGGTTTGGGATGTGGGGGATTTCACAAGCTCACTCACCCAATCATGGTAATAGGGTATTTCATGTAGGGGTTTTCGGCTG
>CAYSFA010000234.1:0-3655 GCA_964430025.1 uncultured Anaerolineaceae bacterium
GCAATAAAACATCCGCAAATTGTGAGGTTTCTGAGGGGAAAATCTCCTGTAAAACAATGAATTCACAGGCTTCCAGACATTCTCGGGTGTGATTTACATCCGGATCTGTCGCAATGGGATTCTCACCCAAGATATACAATGCTCGAATAGATCCTTCTTTTGCAGCCGGGATCATTTCGGTTGAGGGTAAACCAGGAGAAGTTGATAATTGAGGCAATTTATTATGATCCGGAGATTCAATTTGCCATGCTTTAGAGAATTTTTCAATGAAGTCAGAATTGGTAATCGATTGATACCCTGGGAAGACATTGGGTAGCCCTCCCATATCACAGGCTCCCTGTACATTATTTTGACCACGAAGGGGATTGACTCCTCCGCCCTTTATGCCCATGTTTCCTAATAGCATTTGTAAATTAGCCAACGTAAGCACATTTAGCACACCGGTTGAATGTTGAGTAATCCCCATCGCCCAAAAGACTGCCATTGGTTTGTTTTTTGCCATTAGCTCGGCTGTTTTTGTGAGTTGATCGATAGATATCCCGGTAATGGAGGAGACAAATTCCGGTGTGTATTTTTTTATCGTCTCGATGAATTCCTCAAAATTTTCACATCTATTAGAAATAAATTCATCATCTTGCCATTGATTCTTAATAATGATGTGCATTAATCCATTAATTAATGCCACATCAGTACCAGGTTTATGCCGTAGATATTGCATAGCGAATTCAGCAATGTCAATTCTACGAGGATCGGCGACGATCAATTTCACGTTTCGCCTTAATACTGCCTGGCGAATTTTTGATCCGATCACTGGGTGTTGCTCGGTGGTGTTGGATCCAATGATGAATATGGCTTCCGCATTCTCCACGATATCGTTTACAGTATTGGACATTGCTCCGGAACCAAAACTCATGGCTAGCCCTGAGACAGTTGATGAATGGCAAAGGCGGGCACAATGATCAATATTATGGGTACCAATGACTTGTCTTGAAAATTTATTCATCAGGTAATTTTCTTCATTGGTGCATTTGGCAGAAGTTAATAAACCTATAGAATCTGGTCCAGATTCTTTTTTTATAGAAATTAATTTTTTACTGACTATTTCCAGTGCCGTTTGCCAATTTACCTCCACCCAGGGACTATTTTTATTGGTGAATTTGTCGGATCCATCCAGCAGGTATTTTCGCACTTTGGGAACCTTCAAACGTTCTGGGTGATTGATAAACTTGTATCCATATCGACCCTTCACACATAAATGTGTTCCATTTACAGGGGAGAATGGGTTGGGAGAGATTTTGATAACCTGATCATCCTTAACATTCAAATCAAAATTACAGCCCACGCCACAATAAGTGCAAGTGGTTTGAATTTTCTTTTCAGCTGATTCAGCATTATAGGATGGTTTATGACTTAATGCCCCGGTCGGGCAGTAATCCACACAGGCTCCGCATGATTCACACCTGGCTTGAAGCAGATTGACACCAGACCCCGCAATCAACTGGTTTTCAATCCCCCGATTTGCTAGCCCCCAGACGAACCTCCCCTGGATTTCTTCACAAGCTCGAATACATCTTGTGCAAAGAATGCATTGGTTGAGATCAACCCTAATAAATGGGTTGGGGTCACTATCAACTGGATGTTTTGGCTCTTTTCTTATTTTTGATCCGACATCAACATTGTATTTTTCACACCACTTTAACAGATAATTCGGCTTCCCATTTTCTATCTGGTTTGGGCCATAATAATTCACCAGCATTAATTCTAAAATTGTTTTTCGTGCTTCAATTAAGTCCTGTGTTTCAGTCCATACCTCCATGCCGTCTGTGACAGGTAAAGTACAAGCAGCAATCGGATTTCTCATCCCTTTGACTTCCACATCACATAATCGGCAACCACCATAGGGAGATAAATTAGGATGATCACAAAGACTGGGAATCGTAATTCCCAATTCCTGAGCTGCACGGAGAAGTGTTTTCCCTTCGGGTATCTCAAAGGTCTGTCCGTTTATTGATATTGCGATCATGCTACTTCTCCTACCAATTGTGCTTTTCCGGGCAAAATCTCAATTGCATTGAAATTACAGGTTTGAAAACAGATACCGCATTGAATACAAATCGATTGGTCGATTTCATGAGGTTTTCGTCGTTCGCCGTCGATGGCGGCTACAGGACAATTCTTGGCACAGAATGTACATCCTGTACAATTGTCTTTGTTTATTTCATATCGAATTAATGCTCGGCACACTTTTGATGGGCATCTCTTCTCGTAAATGTGGGCTTCATATTCATCTCGGAAGTGTTTGAGAGTGCTGATGACCGGGTTTGGTGCGCCTTGGCCTAGACCACATAAGCTGTGAACGTGAGTTACCTTGCTAATTCGCTCGAGTTCTTCAATATCCCCATCTACTCCGTTACCATAGCAAATCCGTTTAAGAATTTCGAGCATGCTATAGGTTCCAACCCGACAAGGAGTACATTTCCCACAGCTCTCTTCCTGGTTGAACTCCATGAAGAAACGGGCAATATCCACCATACAAGTGTCTTCGTCCATAACAATCATACCGCCGGATCCCATCATCGAACCAGCAGCGTTCAAAGATTCATAATCAACCGGGAGGTCAATCATACTGGCTGGGATGCAACCTCCCATTGGACCACCGGTTTGTATAGCTTTTAATTTCTTGTTTTTCTTAATCCCTTCGCCGACATCATACACAATTTCCCTTAGAGTTATTCCCAAGGGTACTTCAATCAAACCAGTGTGATTGACATCTCCAGCGAGAGCAAAAGTTTTAGTCCCCTTACTTTTTTCAGTACCCATACTGGCAAACCATTCTGGTCCAGTAAGGATGATTTGTGGAATGTTCGCAAAGGTTTCCACATTATTAATACAAGTTGGTTTTCCCCAAAGTCCTGAAACAGCCGGGAAGGGTGGTCTGGGACGAGGTTCACCGCGTTTTCCTTCAATTGATGCAATCAAAGCGGTCTCTTCCCCACAAACAAATGCTCCTGCTCCCATGCGTATTTCAATATTAAAGGAAAAACTTGTTCCAAAGATGTTTTTTCCTAAAATTCCATAATCCTGAGCTTGTTGAATTGCTTTGATGAGGGTTCTAACAGCAATTGGATATTCCGCACGGCAGTAAATATATCCTTGTGTGGCACCTATTGCATAAGCAGCAATCGCCATTCCTTCTAAAACTGAATGAGGATCACCTTCGAGAACTCTTCGGTTCATGAATGCACCAGGATCCCCTTCATCAGCATTACAAATGATGTATTTAGGATTCCCTGGATTATTTCTGGTTAATTCCCATTTCCTGGCAGTGGGGAAACCAGCACCGCCACGCCCTCTGAGACCGGATTTTGCAATGAGTTCAATCACCTCCACCGGAGAGATATTTTCCAGTACCGTAGCAAAAGCCTGGTAACCATCTTCAGATATGTAATCAT
Organism: uncultured Anaerolineaceae bacterium; assembly: GCA_964430025.1. Taxonomy (GTDB): domain Bacteria; phylum Chloroflexota; class Anaerolineae; order Anaerolineales; family Anaerolineaceae; genus UBA6170. Next base: position 3,453 of record CAYSFA010000234.1, read on the forward strand.
CTAAACTTTCAGGATCAATCAGCGTGCAGTTTCGTAAAACAACCCTAATTTCCTTTCCTCGAGGTTCATCTAATTCCTGGTCCTCCTTTAAAGCCTGAGGAGCAAATTTATCCTGACCCCACCCACGCAGTGGTTCAGCAGTTATTTCTTCGCGTTTCTTATCAATAATCTGTTCCTGAAGGGTGATTAGTTCTTTAAGATTG
>CAYSFA010000235.1:0-3616 GCA_964430025.1 uncultured Anaerolineaceae bacterium
CGGAATGACGAAATAGCAGGAAAACTGCTCGTCTTTATGAAACGTTGCAGGAAATAAGTTCTCCTTTTTTTCCAGATTATGGATTTCAACCATACGTCGATTAAGGCAAGCTTCCCCGATAATGCCTTCCCCTAAGCGACGGGGCAGGGTTTGAATTTCATCCCCAAAGAAGCCACCACCGGTCACGTATTCAAAAGTAAATGTGTATGGATTAAAAGTTGAAAAAGAGACTGCATCAACTTCTAATAACTGCAAAATTTTTTCAGCAATTATTTTCAAAGTCATGTGAATATCGGAACTGCTCATAATGGCAAAATCGATGTCACGCAAGGCTTTTTGATGCGAAAGTTGTCTTCTTACTTTTTCTTCGGTCAGCTTGAATTCAGTAACATCCTGGGTGGTGCCAATCAGGGTTGTGACTTCATTATTCTCATTTTTCTCTGTATACCCTTTTACATTCAGATACTTCAAATTTCCTTTTGGGGTAATAATCTGATAATCAACATCAAAAGGTTCGCCTGCTTCTCTGGCTTTCTGATAATTTGTTTGAGATGAAGAATTATCTTTTGAGAGAAGTAATGATTTTATTGAATTCAGTAAATTCTCTGGATTAGATTTTTCTTCCTCGAAAATATGATAAAGCTCCTCGGATGCAAAAAAAGAATCCGATAAGATGTCCAATTTCCAGTTTCCGATTTTAGCAATTTTTTGGGCTTCCACTAAATTCGCTTCGCTTACTTTAAGAGCTATTTCCGTTTTTAATCGCAGCTGTTCCTTAAACAAGGTGTCAAGGGCGAAGGAAATATCATCCCTCATTTCCTGAAGAAGTTGTTGTTCTTGTGGGTCTTCAAAAATAAACTCCTGAGTAGAATATATTTTGAGAAAACCCACTGTTGACTGGTTGGAGCGAAATGGAAGAACAGCTGCAGTGTGAAAGGATGCAACTTCTGGAACTTTTGACCAATGTTGCATTAACGGATCATTTTGCATATCTATACAATAAGTGATCTCACCGGTTTGAATTGAATGATGAATGGGGCTATTTTCGAATGGGGCGGTTGAAAAATCGATTTTCTGAAAGGGCATTTGATCAAATCTAAGCCCCTCGATGGCGACAGGAACTGCAGTGTTTTGCTCCTGGTCTACCTCTCCTATCCAGGCTAAACCAAATTTTCCATATTTGATGGCTATTTTGCAGATCGCATCAAACAACTCTTGCTTATGCTTCACTTTTACAATCGTTAAGTTAATCTGGCTGAGGGTAGCATAAAGCCTGGTAAGGTTTTGGATACGCATCTCATTTTGTATCTGTTCGGTGATTACTTCAGAAAAAATGATGATGCCACCAATTTCATTATCGGCATCCTTCCAGGGCTGGATCTCCCAGCGAACATATTCAATTTTTCCATCCGCACGCGGAAAGATTTCACCATCTGATTTTTCATAAGCGCCAGCCAGACAGCGTTTGTGAATTTCCTTCCAGCGATCAGTAATTTCCGGAAAGATTTCATAATGGTTCTTGCCTATTAGAAATTGGTTTTCCAAACCGTAATCAATTAAAAAGCGTTGGCTGCAGGCAATATAATTCATCTGTCGGTCATACATCGCAACCGCAGCGGGTGTGTGCTTGATGACCATTAATAGGGTGTTGAGATGAGTATCATTATTTGTTGTCGGTTTCATTTATCAGTAAATCCTATCCCCAGGAAAATAATAGTTTTTCAGTCAATAACAGAAAAAACTAAATAAACATGGTAATAAAAAAGCATATTTCTGCTCCTGTTAATGTCCGCCTGGATACGAGCAAAGCAATAGTCTATCCAATAATTATACCTAAGACAAATAAAAAAATTCTCAAATGAACAGGGTTGACAGTAAGGCAGGATTGATTATAATAATCAAGCCTTCCTCGATAGCTCAATAGGCAGAGCGGGCGGCTGTTAACCGCTAGGTTGTAGGTTCGAGTCCTACTCGAGGAGCTTTTTTATTTAATAGGCGAAAACCGAAAGGGGGTTGTTGCGTATTGAGAGTTGAGTATTGGTTTTGAGGATTTTTCAGTTGCTAACGCACCATTCATGTCAGGGGAAAAGTATCGCATGGTTTTAAATTTTTTGGGTAAATCACAAACAACCCACAAAGAAAAAAAGGTATATAGTAATTAGAGTTAGACGTTTACTTGCATACTTACTTCCAAGGACTCCAATGGACATTCTCATCCGCCCCGAAACTGAAGACGATTATTTCGAAAACGAGTTTGTCACCCGCGAAGCATTCTGGAATTTGTATGTGCCGGGATGCAATGAACATTACCTGGTTTATCTTTTACGCAACCATCCGGATTATCTGCCGGAGTTTAGCTTTGTGGCTGAATACGAAAAAAAGATCATCGGGAATATTTTCTATGCCAAATCGCATGTGATCAATGAACTCGACCAAAAACTGGACACACTCACCTTTGGCCCGGTGAGCGTTTTGCCGGAATTCCAACGCAAAGGGGCGGGGACTGCCCTGATCCGTCACACCACGGAGCTTGCCAGGCAGAAAGGTTATCCTGCCATCATCATCTATGGTTCACCACGTAACTATTGCATCCATGGCTTTAAGAATTGTAAGGACTTCGCCATCACTACCAAAGAGGGGCGCAATCCCTACAGCATGCTGGTGCTGGAATTGCAAAAAGAGGTCTTTCAGGGGCATAGTTGGAAATATTATGATAGTGATGTGTACAACATCAACGACGCTGAGGTAGAGGAATATGACCGCCGCTTCCCACACAAAGCTAAGGAATACAGCTACACTCAGGAAGAGTTCGCGATCGCAATCCGGGCGTTTTTGTAAGTAAACCTCCCCACTTTCACCTCAACTGAAGTCTATACAACTGTTTTCTACAGGTTCTCCATTTTATATAATCATCAAGAAGGAGTTTTTATGAAAATTACAGTTGAAGCAACCATCCGGGCTCCGCTGACAGAAGTTTGGCGAGCCTATAACACTCCGGAAGATGTGACCCAATGGAATTTCGCTTCCGATGATTGGTTTTGCCCCAGTGCCAGGTCTGATTTCCAGGTTGGTGGCACTTTTTCCTCCCGCATGGAAGCCAGAGATGGGGGCGAGGGTTTTGATTTCGAAGGGGTTTATACGAAAATTGTCCCTAATAAGGTGGTTGAATATGAGTTTGGAGATCGTACCGCCCAGATCACGTTTGAGGAAAAACCGGATGGCGTTTTTGTTCAGGTTACCTTTGACGCGGAGGAAACTTTCCCGCCGGAATATCAAAAAGAGGGCTGGCAGGCGATCCTGAATAACTTCAAGAAACATGTAGAGCGTTAATAGCCACAGCATTTATCTATTGAGAAATCCTTTTGGTTTCACGGTCTGGAGGTGATCCCTCCAGGACGGATTCCGGATCAAATAGTTCAGGTTGAATCTCCAGCTTCGTAATAGAATTAATACCTGATTCCGAAGCCTTAAATAAGGAGGGGCTAAATGGAAAAAGAGACGATCAATTTACTGATTGGCGGGGGAATCGGGTTCCTGGCTTCCTTTCTGATCACCGTGGCTACCTTTGTTTACCAGAGCTATGACCGCAACCGGAAACGCAAGTGGGATCTGGAGG
>CAYSFA010000236.1:0-3578 GCA_964430025.1 uncultured Anaerolineaceae bacterium
TGAAGATTGGCACATTCCTACATCGTCAGCATGAATAATAACTACCCGGTCATCATTTGAATAACCCATTTTTTTAAGCAAGGGATTATGTTCCATAAGACTCCTTATATTTTTAATTATATGATGGATTAAAAAAAATACCCCATAATGCCGTGTGCTACATAGTTTTGAACCTGCAAAAGCAGGTGGGGGCCCTTTCCGGAGTTTTCGCCTTGGCTCAGGCCTATCGCGTCCGCTCAGTGAAATTGAGCCCCATCTTAAGGGTGTTGGCTCAAAACCGGTTGTGCAGCAATCACGAACACCACAGGGCAATTATTTTATACCACAAGTTAAATTTATTGACTAGATTAACAATTGGTCATCCCCTTTGTGCAAACTAGGGACACCTACTTGACGTGTAAAATATATATTTTATACTGCAATAGTAACCAGGAGGAGAATAGTGAAGAGAATTTATATAACCACGATAAGCTTATTTTTTATCCTGATTTTGGGTGCTTGTTCCAGGATTGAGAATTCAACCGAAGGAGTCCAGGTAATAGACCTCTGGAGCAGACCGGCATTGGAAGGAAATAATACAGCAGCTTATTTCTTAATCATGAATGATCAGAAAGAAGATGACAAATTAATTCTCGCGAAGACTTCCATTGCTGAATTTACCGAAATCCATCTTAGTAGTGATATGGATGGGGTAATGAAAATGGAGCACCAGGATTATGTTGAAATTAAAGCTGGCGATACTGTTGAATTTAAACCAATGGATTATCATATAATGTTGATAAATCTCAACCAAGATCTGGAGGTTGGTGATACCTTTGAAATAAAATTAACTTTTGAAAAAGCAGGAACTAAAATTTTCCAAGTCGAGGTTCAGGAACCTAAATGAACCACAACAATTCGATTCGAGCTTTCATCGCGATTCCCATCCCACAAGACCTCAGAGATTACATTGGAAATATTATAGAAAAATTCAAAAGTGAACTTCCTGAAAATTCTATTAAGTGGGTAGAACCTGCAAACATTCACCTGACACTACAATTTTTAGGGGATATATCAAACTCTACATTAAAAAACCTGGTGGAAAATTTAGGGGGTGACAACTTCCTTTCTTTTGATTTGGAAATCACGCAGGTTGGGGCTTTCCCTTCCATATTCAATCCGAGAGTTGTTTGGATAGGGATTTCAAGAAATGAAAGACTTAACAATTTAGCATTGTATATCCAAAACTTTACTAAATCACTACAGGTTGAAACTGATGGCAAACCATTTTCTCCTCATTTTACAATCGCTAGAATCAAACCTGGGATAAAAAAGAATACTTTGGATTCATTAAAAAAATTACTGGTAAAAAATCGAGATATGGATCACCTTCAATTTAATGTAAACAAATATTGTCTCTATAAAAGTAATTTAACACCTAATGGCCCGGTTTATTCTGTTTTGCAAAGTTATAATCTAGATTCAAAATGAGTTAATTGTTATGCTACAATGGTAGACAATTTAAGTGAGGTGTAATCTGAATAGTTTAGAATTAGCAAAATTTATCGTCGATACTTTGGATGAAAAAAAGGGAGAAGATATTCTTCTCTTAGATGTTCAAAACGTGGTTTCTTTCACTGATTATTTTGTTTTTTGTTCAGGAACAAGTAATCGAATGCTCGATGCCCTTTCGAAGGTCATCCGTGATGAAGTAAAAAAGAATTTCAAAATTCTTTCACAACCCGAAGGAAATAGTGATTTTGGTTGGGTATTACTGGATTTGGGTGATGTAATAGTGCATTTATTCTCACCAGAGAAAAGAGATTATTATCGACTGGAAGAGTTATGGAATGAAGGTAAGGTTTTGGTAAAGCTCCAATAATATAAATTTGGAAGAGAGATCTCTTAAACTTCAAACAGATCTCTCTTTTTATTTAAAGCATTAAACCAATACATCAACAACCAAGGCTAGAAAAATAAAAGCAAGATACATACTTGAATAACGGTACATTTTGAAAGCAACTTTGTTTCCTTCAATCTTGTAAACCTGCCAGGCTGTACTTAATAACCATAGTCCTAATACAATTGCCAAAATCAAGTAAATTCCTCCACCGACACCAAATAGTGGCATAAATAATGTTAATACCACTAATTGAATTGTATAGATCAGAATTTGCATTCTTGTTTTCTTCTCACCTTGAACAACTGGCATCATTGGGATATTTGCCCTGGCATAATCATTTTTTCTGACAAGTGCTAAAGCCCAAAAATGGGGAGGAGTCCACAGGAAGACCAAAGCAAATAGAAACATTGATGGAACATTTAATCCACCTGTAGCAGCTGCCCATCCGACTAAAGGAGGGATCGCTCCTGCTCCCCCGCCTATAACAATGTTTTGTACAGTAATATGTTTTAACCACTTACTATAAAGGAATACATAATAGGCCATTCCGATCATTGATAGAATAGCTACATTCAAATTCACAAACGCTGTCAAAATAAAAAATGACAAAATGATTTCTGCAATCCCTAAAGCCAGTGCTTCAGCTGGATACAATCTACCGGAAGGTAATGGCCTTTTTTGGGTTCTCTGCATTGATAAGTCAATATATCTATCTAAGTATTGGTTTATGGCAGATGCACCACCGGCAGCCAATGCCCCACCAACCATCGTCCAGATTGTGAGCGACAAAGATGGTATTTTTTCCCCACCAACCACCATCCCAGCATAGGTAGTTACTAATAACAAAGCAACAATGATTGGCTTATTCAAGATCAAATAATCTTTTCTTAGTTGCCTATTATTAAATAAACTGGATAGATATTCTTTATTCGAAATTTCAACTTTTTTGGATATTTGGTAAACAAAGGTAATTACGAGTAGATAAACGAATGAACTGACAGAATGGATAAACAATAAATTAAGGTCAAAGTTTTTGAAGATTTGAACAGCTCCAATCAAACTCTGTCCCATGAAAATTATAAAACTCACCGTCACTGAAACAAGTAATTTTTCGTTTTCCCTATATTCTTTCCATGTTTGATTCAATATCAAAACTAACAGAATTCCTGATATCAGGGTAAATAATCGATGTGAGTTTACCAATAATTCTTCTATGTGAAACCCATCATTCATGAAACAAATTGGGAATTGATTACAATAAGATGATGCCTCGGTCATTGCAGTGATTGCACCTAGAATGACCATCATGAGGGAGGAAATAGCTAATAAAACCATTCTTTTATAAAGTAAATGATTTTTATTAATGGGTTGACCAATCACTGCTTTTTGATTTAGATCAGCAAAATTGACCATTATTAGAATTGACACTATTAATGACAATATGATTTGTAACAGGATTTTCGATTGCAATGGTAACCACGAAAGGAGGCTGTTGATCACCAGTAAAACCGAAAAAGCGATAATAAAAATTGAAGTTAGTCTATTCTTATGAAAAACCTCAGAAAGTTTTTTGTTTCTTAGGAATAACATCAAACTTATAAATCCGAAAATAGATATCAATGTTTGAAAATTAAATAAGCCTTGAAAGAGTGAGTAATCCTTCCCTTCACACAATAACCAAAATGAGCAGGTCAGG
>CAYSFA010000237.1:0-3511 GCA_964430025.1 uncultured Anaerolineaceae bacterium
ATCCAGGTCCATTAACATGCGGCTCATAAAACTTCTAATTTCCAGACTGTCATTTACCAGATGATAATCCTCTAAAACAATCAGAAAATGCTCGTTGATATGATCATAGATATCATTGATCATCACTGTAGCTACATATTCAGGATCAAATTTCCTCTGATCCCCTGCTACCACTGCTTCCGTTCGTTTTCCGAATTGAGGATATTTTTGTCTGATTGATGCTGCCAGATAGGTTATAAATCGTAATGGGTCAAAATCCAATCGATCAATCGAATACCAACAAACAGGTAATTTTGACTGATGAACAAAATCCACCAGCAACGATGTCTTTCCATACCCGGCAGGTGCAGTGACCAAAACCAAACGCTTCTCAATTTGTTCATTAAGTATGAACAATAATCGGTTTCGTTCGACCACATTATTTCTTCGTCGTGGTGGGATTATTCGGGTAGGAATGATAGGTTGATTACCAAACATGCGTTATTTGAAACTCAAACTTGTGTTGTGGAGATCTCGAATGAAAATTGATGAAAATTATAATACTTAAGGAATCAAAGAAATTCCACCATACATTAGTATATACCAAAAAATCGGTATTAAAACACTGGGAAAAATTGTAAACCAATTCTAATGAAGGTTATCGATTTCATTGACAAGGTTTCTCGAACGAATATAATATGATCTACTTACCGAACGTTCGGTAAGTATCTTGTTTTTGGAGGAATGTATATGGAAGCTAACAACAGAAAAACTGTTTTGACCGTTCTTTTTATCGGAGTCCTTATGGGTGCATTGGATATTGCAATTGTAGGTCCAGCACTTCCAGCGATCCGCTCTGATTTCAATGTTTCAGAAAGGGCTCTTTCCTGGGTATTTAGCCTTTATGTTCTGTTCAATTTGATTGGTACTCCCCTGATGGCCAAATTATCCGATCAGTTCGGACGTAGATCGATTTATATTATGGATGTGACTATTTTTGCGGTCGGATCATTGATCGTCGCTTTATCAACCAATTTCTCGCTCGTCCTGGTTGGTCGAGCGATTCAAGGTCTAGGAGCTGGTGGAATCTTTCCGGTCGCCAGTGCTGTGATCGGTGACACCTTCCCAGCTGAAAAACGCGGTAGTGCGTTGGGATTAATCGGAGCTGTTTTCGGTCTGGCATTTTTAATTGGTCCAATTTTGGGTGGTGTAATCCTCAGCTTTGCATCCTGGAAATGGTTATTCTTAATCAATTTACCTATTGCTTTACTGGTTGTTATTCTCAGTATACGAGTTTTGCCCACAACTCGCAGTGAAACATCCAAACGTTTCGATTGGCCAGGAATGATAATTATTGCAGTCCTTCTGGGTAGTTTGTCTTTAGCAATCAATCAACTCGATATTCAAGACTTCTTCTCCTCATTACTATCACTAAATGTTTGGCCTTTATTTTTGTTGTTTTTTATCCTGTTATTTGTTTTGCCTATTGTTGAACAAAAGGCAGAGAATCCTATCATTTCGCTTTCCTTGTTTTCTCGTCCCCAGCTGCGTTTGTCTTATGCATTATCAGCTGGTGCAGGTTTTTCGGAAGCGGGAATGGTATTCCTGCCTTTACTTGCTGTCGTTTCATTATCCAAATATGGGATCAAGGAAGAAAATGCTTCCTGGATGTTAATCCCGATAGTATTAGCGATGGCAATTGGATCCCCCATGGTTGGACGCATTCTGGATAAAGTTGGGTCGAAAATTGTTATCATAGCCGGCACCTTCATTTCAATGATCGGCATGATTTTATTAGGTCTGTTTTCTGACAACCTCACACTATTTATCATTTCAGGGGTATTAATTGGTTTCGGGCTCTCTACTCTCTTAGGAGCACCACTGAGATATATCACATTGAATGAAACTAAAGTATCTGAAAGGTCAGTGGCACAAGGCGTGATTTCAATTTTTTCCAGTGCTGGTCAAATGCTCGGCGGAGTTTTAGTAGGAGCTATTGCCGCATATCGTACCCAAACAATGGGAGCTGCGTACGGGTACAGTCTTGCTTTTCTTGTAATGGGTATTATTAGTCTGGCACTGGTTGGTATTTCATTTATGTTAAAAAATCGAGCCGCGGAAAAAGCACAGGTTCTCATTAATGAGTCGAATAAAGATTAACCATTAATGAAAGGAAATTTAGATGATTAAGCGACAAAAACCAAAGATGCGAAATTATATTCTGGATATCGCAGCCAGTTTATTTGTGGATCATGGGTACGAAGGCATTTCTATGCGTGAAATTGCGGATGCCTGTCAACTTTCAAAGGCAGGTTTATATTATCATTTTATTGACAAGGAAGATCTTTTCTTAGCAGTTCTAAATGATCATCTTTCAAGCTTGGAGGAGTTGCTGGAAAAAATCAGCGCTAAATCAGCCAATACCAGGGATGCATTAACTTCCTTTGTTCGTGGAGTCTTTACCCAGCTTCCAATTAATCATCGATCAATTTTCCGTCTGGCTCAAACAGATTTAGCAAGAATCGAACAGACAAAAAGAACAGTTTTCAGCCAAAGATATCACGAGAAATTTTTAGCCCCTCTCGCTGAAATAATTGAAAATGGTGTCTCCACCCGTCAAATAAAACATATAGATAGCCACTTAGGGGTCTGGGCTTTGCTGGGATTAATTTATCCCTTCTTTAATACCGCATTACCTCTACAACTTGACGAAATAGAAAAAGTGATTGAATTAATAGAAACAATCTTATTTGATGGATTAGAAATCAAACCTGAGTGATGTTAAAAAATCCAGGATTCGGAGTGATTCCGAATCCTGGATTCAGTAGTTAAAAATTTAGTACGATGAATTTGAGTGGGAAATCTCCAGTTCATTCACCTGGATGAATTTCGGAAGAACGATTGCTGTCGGGTTCCTTGATCCATAACTGGCGGAGGTGTTGTAGACCGTCTGCTGTTTGGACATCCAGGCAACTTTGTCGCCAAAGATATCCAGCAAACTCTGGGTAACCCGTACATTGAACGGCACAACAATCGATCCATCCTTCTTGAGTAATAATGCTCCAAATCTTGAGCTGGCTGTAATCAAAGCCTTGGAGGGATTAACGATGTTCATATAATGCAGGTAGGGAATGTAAAGCAAATCCCGATCTCTAGGTAATTTCACCAATTCTTCTAGATTTTCTACATCCACTTCGCCTGATATAAGCACAAGGCTTTTATGAGGAATATTATGACCCGTTGGCTCAGAAGCAAATTCATCAGCATCATCCTGATACCAGGCGAATTGTTTGAACACTCCATTTTCAAACAACGGGAATTTTTCACGCTTAATCCCCATGGAATCTTTGGTGAATGGGTAAGTTTCCAATTTGGTTGGATCATCTGTTAAAGTGAATTTGTCAGAAAAAACTTTCTTCCCAATATGGTTTTCTGTCAGGAAAGAATACCCTCTTTTCATCATGCCGCCATTGAAACCAATCCAATTCATAAAGCTGACCATCTCAGCTGTAGCAGCCGGACCAAAAACAAT
>CAYSFA010000238.1:0-3510 GCA_964430025.1 uncultured Anaerolineaceae bacterium
TTGCCCACGTTGTGGAACACCACTTTCTGATCATGAGGTAGCACAAGGGTATGACGACGCCGAAGATCCGTCTGTATTTGTTCGCTTGCAGCTTCTGAGCGATAAGGATACATACTTCCTGGTTTGGACGACAACTCCTTGGACTTTACCAGCCAACGTTGCCATCGCAGCAGGACCTGAGGTTGATTATGTGAAAATCGAGCGGGTAGTCCACGATGATCATAAAGAAAAGTTAGTTCTCGCCGAGGCTTTGCTCGTAAAAGTATTTGGGGATGATCCTTACACAATATTGGAAAGATTCAAAGGGAAAGAATTAGAAGGGAAACAATATGAACCTCTATTCAAATTCTTACCACTAGAAAAACCTGCTCATCGAGTACTATTAGGCGATTTTGTGACCACAGAAGATGGTTCTGGCCTTGTGCATATTGCCCCGGCATTTGGTGCGGATGATATGAGCATTTCAATCGAAAATGATCTCCCAATTTTACAGACAGTTGCAAATGATGGAACTTTTATCAAAGAGGTTGAACCTTGGGCTGGTGTGTTTGTTAAAGATGCTGATCCGGGGATCACTGAAGACTTAAAGAAACGGGGATTGTTATTCCGATCAGGAACTATTATTCACACCTATCCATTTTGTTGGAGATGTTCGACTCCCTTACTATATTATGCCCGTCCTACCTGGTACATTCGCACCAGTGCGTTTAAGCAACGTCTGGTTGAATTAAATGAGAAGATAAACTGGTACCCTGGTCATATCAAAAATGGGAGGTTTGGAAACTGGCTGGAAAATAATGTTGATTGGGCATTAGGGAGAGAACGATTCTGGGGCACACCTTTACCGGTTTGGATTTGCCAATCTTGTGACCATCAGGAATGTGTTGGGTCAGTTCAAGAATTATCAGATTTGACTGGCATGGACCAGAGCGAATTAGATTTACATCGACCACATGTCGATAATGTTACATTCCAATGTCCCCAATGTGGTGGAACGATGAAAAGAGTTCCGGAATTGATTGACGTTTGGTTCGATTCCGGGTCTATGCCGGTTTCGCAATGGCATTATCCATTCGAAAATGTTGATAAATTTAAACAACAATTCCCAGCCGATTTTATTTGTGAAGCTGTTGATCAAACACGTGGATGGTTTTATTCTTTACATGCCATCAGCACACTACTTCATGATGAAGTTGCTTTTAAGAATGTAATCTGTCTTGGCTTAATTCTCGATGGCGATGGATATAAGATGTCTAAATCGCGGGGAAATGTAGTCAGCCCCTGGGAAGTGATTGAGAAGAATGGGGCAGATGCCATGCGATGGTATCTTTATACTGCCAGCCCTCCAGGCCAGGAACGACGGTTCTCCAGTGATTTGGTGGGAGAAGTATTAAGGAATTTCACGCTTACTTTATGGAATACCTACTCGTTCTTTGTAACTTACGCAAATCTGGATGGCTGGAAACCGGATAAGTCAATTACTCCTGAATACAGTGCTTTGGATCGCTGGGTTTTGAGCGCATTACACACTTTGGTGAGAGACGTGACCAATGCCTTGGAAAATTATGATGTACTCGGAGCCACCCGGCCAATTGAAGTATTTGTAGATAATCTTTCGAATTGGTTCTTGAGATCTCGACGTCGCTTCTGGAAAAGTGAATCGGATGGAGATAAATATGCAGCATACGCCACATTGTATGAAGCATTAGTGACGCTCAGTAAGTTACTCGCTCCAACCATGCCATTCATGGCTGAAGAACTTTATCAAAATCTGGTCCAAGAATTAAAACAAGACTCCGCTGAATCAATTCACTTAACCTCTTGGCCGAAATATGATCCGACTTATATCAATGAGGATTTGAACCGCGAGATGGAGTTGGTGATGAAGTTGGCATCAGTTGGGCATGCTGCTCGCAACAAAGCGAATCGAAAAGTGAGACAACCACTATCTGAAGCAGCCTTTTCAGTCGGAAATGCTGAGGAGAGAATGGTCATTCAGAAATATGCAGATATTTTGGAAGATGAACTCAATGTTAAACAAGTGCGAGCTTTGGATGCAGCAACTGAAGCTGTTGCTTATGAGATAAAACCATTACCAAAACAATTAGGTCAAAAATACGGACCTAAATTTCCAGGAATCCGTTCTGCAATTCTTGCTTTGGAACCTGAACCAGCAGCAAAAGCATTGTTATCCGGAGGATCTGTCGAAATTCAAGTTGATGGAGAAACATTTGCCATTAATTCCGAGGAAGTCGAAGTTAGGGCGTTAGCCAAAGAAGGTTTTGCAGTTGCTTCCGAAGGGGCTTATCTGGCAGCATTGGTGACCGACCTAACACCGGAGTTAGAAAATGAAGGTCTGGCAAGAGAATTTGTTCGTCGAGTGCAAGATTTACGAAAAACGGCAGATTTTGACATTTCTGATCGTATTCGATTAGTTTTTAAGGCGACTGAAAAATTAAAGGCAGCAGTGACTGACTTTTCTGAATATATTAAGAATGAAACATTGACATTGGAACTGATCGAAGCGGACCCAGATAACAACATGGTTCAAACTACAAGTGAATTTGACGATGAAAAGGTCGTACTAGGCGTAGAAAAAATTTAAAAAATTGGAATCCAGAGGGATATCCCTCTGGATTCCAGAATCATATAAATAAAGATCGAATTTTGGTTATTATTCGAAAAACAGTCTTGTTTATTGTATAAGACCAATTACCTCAAAGTACGGTAAAATCAGGGTAGTTTAAATGAAATTCACGTTGAATTTGAGGTTTTTTTGAAAAAATTATTACGAACTTATTCATTATTAATTATTGTTGCCATCATCATAATTAGTCTTGACCAATATACCAAGAGTATTATTCGAGAGAATTTTGAGCTTTGGACGGATGTTTGGGCTCCCTGGGATTGGATGTTGCCTTATGCAAGAATAGTCCATGTACCGAACACTGGCGTAGCTTTTGGTATGTTTCAAGGTTCAGGGAATATTTTTTCGATCGTAAATTTAATCGTTGTTCTGATTATTATTTTTTATTATCCGAGAGTCCCCGAATCAGATTGGTCACTACGGCTAGCAATGAGTCTGCAGCTTAGTGGTGCTGTAGGGAATGTGATTGATCGTTTTACGGTTGGCCATGTCACAGATTTTATATCGATAGGAACTTTTCCGGTTTTTAATGTCGCCGACGCAAGTATAACCTGTGGAGTGATTGTTCTGATCATTGGTGTTTGGATAGCTGAAGTTGATGAAAAAAAGAAAAGAAAAACAGACTCTGAAATATCCTCTGAACATGACCCGGAATTGATAGAAGAAGTATAAAAAATGGAAAATGGTATATCTTTCTCATATGATCTACAAAACCCAATCCGATTGGATAAATTTCTTGTACTGAAATTACCCGAGTTTTCTCGCTCACGCCTTCAGAGTTTCATCCGGGATGGCATGGTACTAATCAATCAGAAAATCGTAATCAAAGGTGGGGTAACCATTGAAAAAGGAGATTTCATCCA
>CAYSFA010000239.1:0-3500 GCA_964430025.1 uncultured Anaerolineaceae bacterium
GATGTAGGTGTAACCCATTAAATGGCATTATGGATAATTTACCTATGCGCAGATGCTTATTTGCTTCTGGAATAATGATTTGTTCTTTTTCTATTCGAGTTTTCTCCAAGACATGGTCGACCATAAATTCTGGAATTATCCATTTGATTGGTTCATTTCTCAAGGCATCAATAATATTCAAATCAAGATGATCTGAGTGCGAATGGGTTAATACAACCACGTTTAAGCTTTTCAGATCATTCCATAAGTCTGGTTGACTGCCACCACCAATCCTGGTGAATAAGGAGTAAGGATCAATCGCCCAACGAACCCCTGCTGTATTGAACAAGTAATTGGCAGCATAGGTAAGCCAAAGCGAATCTCCTTGACGATCGTCTTGCCAACCTTGAATTATTTTTCGCCAAATTCCAGGATATTCTTGCCTAATTTGATTTAAATGATCATTTACCATCACATCAAAAATGACTAATCCTGGTAGTGTTTTTGAATAAAGGCTTCCACCTCACTGATAGGTCTATCAAAGACACCAACCCGCTCTACCTTTAAACTGGTTGCTGCCGCAGCCCACTTTCCTGCTTCTTTTGCTGGTAGGCTTAATCTTTTTGCTACATAAGACCCCATACAGGTATCACCTCGACCACTTCTCCCCGCCATTGATTGAGCATGGAATTTGAAATGATGGCAATTCCCATCAGCATAAATCAAGACACCTTCGCTATGGGTTAACACAATTTCTTTCACACCATATCCAGCATAAACCTTGGCAGCTTTCTCGATATCATCTTCCCCGGTTAAATATGCGGCTTCGACTGCATCCGATTTTAAGATATCCAGATTACTCAGCACTTCTCCCATTTCTGGCCATTCCTCATAAACAAGTGTCTCATTTTTCAACACACGAACAAACCCCTGCACATCCGCAGCTAATAACGAGTTTGTTTTTTGTCGCAGTTCAGAAAAAAACCTCGGTAGCACTTCCCCTCGCAAACTTGGACTGACAGCGATTGCTTTTGCTTCTAAATTTTCCAAAAATTCTGGCTGAATGGTACCAGCGGTCGATTTGGTATATAGGGTTCGTTTATCAACATCATAAGTTTTGTATTCCAGAGTCATGAGTGTCGATTTTTCTGAATAAAAAGGGTAACAGTCAATCCCAGCTGATTGGATAGCTTTAACTACATGGTCGTCTTCCTTGGCAAGTCGAGTAATGACCGCGGCTTTAATCCCCAATTTTGCACCAGCATTGGCGGCGTAATTCATCCCCCCGCCATCCACAAACTTGGTTCCATCCGGCGTGATCAGTGTATCTTTCGTATAATTCCCTGCATAAATTACATCATATTTATTTAAATTATTTTTATTCATTTTCCACCTAAAAAATATTTAATAGTCCTAATAGATTTTTATTTATCAACCAATATATTCCTGCGGCAAGAAGTGCTGTGGATGGAATTGTTACCACCCAGGCAACCAAAATCTCACCGGCTACTCCCCACTTCACCTTGCTTAATCGTTCAGCCGCACCAACCCCCATAATTGCTGTACTAACCACCTGAGTGGTGGATACTGGTCCACCAATTAATGAAGCTGTTAAAATAACTGCGGCAGAAGTAGCTTGTGAGGCAAATCCATGAACAGGCCTAATTTTATAAAACTTAGAGCCCAATGTTCGAATGAGCTGCCATCCTCCAACAGATGTTCCCAATGCAATAGCAGCCGCGCAAATAATAATAACCCAAAATGGAACCTCAAAACTTGAGATTTGTCCTGCAATTAATAAACCCAATGTTATAACACCCATCGTTTTTTGAGCATCATTGGTACCGTGACTTAACGCTAAACCAAGAGATGTCACTATCTGTAATCGTTTAAACACCGTATTTATTTTCGGGGATGCTTTCCAGGATAACATATAGACAATATTTGCAACGATCATCCCAGCAATCAGTCCAATTATTGGTGAGGTGAATAACACAATCAAAACTTTGGTTACACCTGCCATCTCTATTGCATGGAAACCAGCTCCAATAGCGACAGCTCCAATGATTCCACCTATCAAGGCGTGAGAGGAACTGCTCGGAATACCTAATATCCAGGTCAACACATTCCAAATAATGGCACTGATTAATGCTGCGATGATTATTTCCATATTAAGAAATTGAGCATCCACAATTTCTGACCCAATGGTGTTCGCAACAGCAACGCCGAAAATAAAAGGACCTGAGAATTCAGCAATTGCTGTCATTGCCAAAGCAATTCGAGGTTGAATTGCCCGGGAGGAAATCATGGTCGCAACTATATTACTGGAATCATGAACACCATTTAGAAAGTCAAAAATAATTGCAAGTGCGATCAAAATAATTAGTGTAGTAGGCATAAGTTTCTCTAAATTTATTCAAAAAGATAAGGTAATAATGAGTATCTAATTCCAGATATTCCTAACTGTAAGCTAATCTAAGAATTATTTTGGATAAATATATGTTCTTAACTACAAAAATTTATGTAGTCTTTACAATGATATCTGCTAAAACATTTGCTGCTTCGTCACCACGATCCGCTGCATTACTGAGATGTCGATAAACTTCCCGATACTTCATCATCTTTACAAGAGTTTTCACATCTTCTGTCTCCTGCAACATGTCAGCCAATGCTTCACGGTAGACTGTTTCAACCCTATTCTCCAAAGCCTTCGCTCTCTGGGCATGCTCAGCAGCCACCCCTGGATGATCCTGTAGTCGTTCGACAGCCTTTAATATTTCAAAGGATGCATCTCGCAATAATGAGCAAATTCTTACCATGAACTCAGTAGGCTCTACCTTGAAGATGACAATTTCCGTCATGGTGCTGTAAGCATAATCCAATACATCATCGATTGCCCTGGAAAGAGCAAAAATATCTTCACGATCAAACGGTGTTATGAAGGTACGATTTAGCTCATCGATCAGGATACGCCTTGATTCATCCGCTTCTTTTTCCTTCGCTGTCAACTGGTCTGCTAGAACTTCGTCCGGTTGGGTTAGATATTTTTTTAGAATATCCATTCCTTCCAAAGTCAAAGAGGCTTGTTCATGAATAAGTTTAATAAAAACATTTCGTCGTTTTCTAAAAATCTTTAACATATTTCCTCCGTTAATTTAAAGGTGTGATAATGTCAAATTTCGCTAGATGTTCCAATCCACGAGTTAATTCTTCAACAGTAAGAGCAGGATTCACTTCTAATGTCAGGTTTGCGTGATCGGGGATATATTTTTTCACCATTTGATAATCAACATCCCCTGACCCAGGAATTTGGTGATCAACCACGCCTTTTACATCCTGCAGATGAACTCCAATGATTCGGTGTCCAAAGCGTTTGAGCCAATCCTCATGTGCCAGGAATCCTAATTGACCCAAAACCTGTGCGTGTCCAACATCATACTGAAAACCATACCATTCCTTGTCGCATAAATCGATCATTTGCTGCATTTCATCAATAAATGGAATGTCAAAAATATGAAACC
>CAYSFA010000240.1:0-3474 GCA_964430025.1 uncultured Anaerolineaceae bacterium
AAAAAATGTATAACCCGCTTCTAAACAAACATCGATGTCTTCTGTAGTTTTAAGATGATCTGCGTCCGCCCCAAAGCCAGCCTGCCAATTTTCAGAAAAAATTCCCCAGGTAGCGTCATCCATTACTTGTTGAGGTGTTCGTCCAGTGCGAGTGTTTTCCCGGATGGATTGTTGCGTGAAGATTGGGGCAATTTTTCCGTTCATTTTTCGAATTGCACGTACATGACCGGGTGTGGCTAATCCTAATCGATCGCCCATCCCGGCTGACATCTTCAATCCTAAAGGCACGGGGTTTAGCCAGGGAAGTATGGATCTTAATACCACAGCATTGGCTGAATTCAACGGGCAGATTATTACCGCATTCCTGCCTTCTTGCAACAGTTTTCCTTCGAATTTAGAAAATTGAGAATCATACTTATCGCCGAGAACCAGGAGTCTTAATCCGTTTTTAGTCTTCGCGAGAGTTAAGGACAATTGTTCCAAGGACATGGTGGATTGCTTTAGAATTTCCGCTTCTATTTTGTGTGCTTTTAATGCAGATGAAAACATCATATTTCCTTCATAATCAAATTTTTGGCCTTGCGGTTGATTCTCTCACCAGCAACTTTCCTTTTAAAATCTTTTCATTATGGGTGGTATCGGACCCTTCCAGATGTATTAAAAGGTTTAACAACAGTTGAGCTGCTTTGTTCCCAATGGAGTATTTTGGTTGATCCAAAGTTGTCAAAGGGGGGTTGGTATAGGCTGAAAAGGTAATATTGTCAAACCCTGTGATTGAAAGATCCTGGGGTACTTTTATTCCTGCAAGGTTGCAGGATCGCAATAACCCGATAGCCAACATGTCATTAAAACATATGATAGCAGTAGGTGGATCTGATAAATTTTGGAAATATTCAAAACCAAGACTACCTAAATCCGGTTCACTTCCCTCAACTTCAAAAATATATTCCTGTGGAATGGCTATCCCCGCACTCTTCATTTCAATTTGAAAACCGGATAAGCGATCCTGTGAAGTACGACCAGATTTGGAATTTCCGAAATAAGCAATTTTTTTATGGCCCAATTGAATTAAGTGGGAAGTGATTTGCTGGCTTCCATCCACATCGTCATGGTAAATGGAATAATTAAAATTCTCATTTGCCTTGTAATTCACCACGACAATCGGAAAATTGTTCGCCAGCAATTGCCTGCCTTTGTCTGCACTGAAAGAGGAAGAGCAGATAATAACACCATCTGTGCGCTGTTCCATCATTGTTTGCACGATATTTTGTTCGCGAATTGGATCATATTGCGAGGCTGCGATGAACAAACTGTACCCGGCCTGTTGGGCAGCGTCTTCGATTCCGAATAGAATCTCACTAAAGAACGGGTCGTCTATACTGTTCAGGATCACGCCGATCACTTTAGTCTGTTTTGTTTTCAGACTTCGGGCAACAGCACTGGGTTGATAGCCCAGTTCTCTGGCAACTTTCCGAATTTTCGAGCTAGTTTCCTCAGAAATCAAAGAATTTCCTCCCAGAGCTCTTGAGACTGTGGAGTGGGAAACGCCGGTTATTTTAGCGATGTCTTTGATTGTAACGGGCATTGAAATCCTTCTGCACACGTGTGCAATAATGATTATAGTTTACACATTATGAGGGCGATTGTCAATAGATTCTGAAAGAATACTTGCAAAATTAATTTAAATGTTATATTATATTTATAATGTAAGTTAAATTTCATAAAAAATAAATCTGCAAGTAAACCTTTCCGGAGATCCTATGAAACAGAATATTGAAGCAATTTTGTTGGATGTGGGTAACACATTAAGAATTGTGGTTAAAGATGATGAATTTGCTAATGCGGCAAAGTCGAATATGCTTAAACTACTTGAAGTCAAAGAAGACCCCTCTGAATTTTTCGATAGACTGGAAATGCGTTGGAAAGCTCATCGAAAACGCTGTAAACAAACTTTAGTGGAGGCTTCTGAGCGTGAATTATGGTCAGTTCATCTATTGCCTGATTATCCGAAGGAGAAAATTGAGCCACTGGCAGGTAAACTAACCCGTTTGTGGAGGGACAAGGATGGACGAAGAGTTCCACGTCCAGATGTGAAGGATACCATCATTGAATTACATAAGCGTGGTTATAAATTAGGCATCATCGCGAATACGATCACCGAAACAGAAATTCCAGATTGGATGGAAGAGGATCAGGTGACGGATTATTTCGGGACGGTCATTCTTTCTTCAAAAGTTGGTTATCGCAAACCGAACCCTGAAATTTATTGGTTGGCATCCAGAGAATTAGGCGTTGATCCAGCTAAATGTGTGTATGTCGGTGATAATCCGGTGCGGGATGTGGAAGGTACGCAAGCAGCTGGATATGGAATGATGATCTTAATCAATGAGCCAGATACCCTAGCGAAAGAGCCTCCTTCAGGAGAATTTAAACCGGATTATACAATCGAAAACATTGGTGATCTGTTGGATATTTTTCCAGCACGAAATTGATTGCCCAGGATAAACATGGAAAAGAGCGATTGATGAGCTTAAAAATTGAAGCGATTTTTCTGGATGTTGGCAACACTTTAAGGATCCTAACAAATAATGAACCACACCAGGCTCAGGCAAGAATGAAAATTACTGAATTGGTGGGAACAGACGAAGACCCGGAATTATTTGTTAAAAAGGTCGATGAACGATACAAGGAATATAGAAAATGGGCTTTCGAAAATTTACGGGAAGCTCCGGAAGCAGAATTATGGACGCGATGGCTCGCACCAGAATTTCCAAAGGAAAAAATAGCGACCGCCGGGGTGGAACTAACCTATCAATATCGACAATCCATGGGGTTCAGGGTAGTTGTTCCCAATGGAAAAGAAGTAGTCTCCAAGTTGCATCAAAGAGGATACAAACTAGGTCTAATCAGTAATGTAATTACTTCTCAAGAAATTCCTGATTGGTTATCCGCGGATGGTCTGGATCAGTATTTTTCTTCCGTGGCGCTGTCCTCAGTATTAGGAATTCGTAAACCAGATCCTGCAATTTACTTAGAAGCCGCCAGAAGGGCAAATGTAAATCCGGAGAACTGTGTTTATGTGGGAGATAATCTGAAACGTGATGTTACAGGAACCCGCAAAGCTGGTTTCGGTATGGTGGTGATTATGATTTCTCCAGAAAAATTAAAAAATGAAATGATCACGGAAGACAATAAACCGGACGCCATCATTTACGAGTTCAATGAATTATTAGATTTATTTCCCGCAGCACCAGATGTAGCGAAGGAAAAAATTCGAACTGCTCAGCTATCAAATTCATAAATTTCGTTTCTACAACAAACAATAAATCAGTTGATTTTGATAAAGCAAAAAGAAGGTAAAAATGGAAAGTGCAAGGTTTTCTCATGGTGGGGTTGAATTAGCGAAAGCAGTAAGGGAAGCTTACCAACGAGGGCAGTCTGATTATTCATTTGAACCTATGATTAGGGTGGATC
>CAYSFA010000241.1:0-3458 GCA_964430025.1 uncultured Anaerolineaceae bacterium
AAACATTTTCTTTGTTAAAAATTTCTACGTCTGTGATGGCTAAAAATTGATGAGTTCCATTTAATTCATCAATCAGACGATTGTCTAACTGAATATGAATCGTCCCAATAATTTTCTGATTGTGAGTTTTTATGATGACTTTCTTCTGATCCTTGGTTACTTTTTGGGTAAATATTTTGCCTTTTTCTTCAAATTGTGTGTACATAATTCCCCTTTCTAATCACCTGGCTTGTCCATTGGTGGCATCAGATAGCCCAATCCTGAACGCGTTACGATATGAACTGGGTTATGAGAGTCAATTTCAATTTTCTGTCGTAGACGGGCAATACTAACCCATAATATTTCTTTATCCTGTCCATATTGTGGCCCCCAAATAGCTGATAATAATTCTTCCGCACTGAGAACTTTACCCACGTTGTGAGCGAATTGAATTAATAATTTATATTCAGTTGCCGATAGGAGAATAGGTGTCTCCTCTCTCCATACTTCTGCTCGGGCTAAATCAATCCGTAGATCACCATGATTGAAGAAGCGGTTGGCTTTCGATTTTTCTGTCGAGAGAGAACGTCGTAAGACGGAACGAACGCGAGCGATTAGTTCTGTGGCGGAAAATGGTTTTGCAACATAATCATCAGCACCGATATTTAATCCTTTTACACGATCCTGTTCCTCATTCTTCCCGGTCAACATGATGACGGGAACTTCACTAAATTGTCTTATTCTCTCCAGCGCAGTAAACCCGTCCATTTTTGGCATCATTACATCCAAAATAACCAAATCAGGATGTTTCTTGGAAACCAAATCAAGGCATTCTTCACCATTTGTGCCAATGATTACTTCATAGCCTTCGGTTTCCAGGTTAACTTGTAAAAGATGGCGGTAAAGCTTTTCATCATCCACAACCAAAATTTTCGCTCCACTTGCCATTTTCACCTCCAGAGAACTCTACATTTTATGATTGAACGGAAGATGGACATGAAAAGTAGTTCCACGTCCTTGAAATGAGGATACTGTTATTTGGCCATCATGAGCTTCAATTATTTTCTTGCAAATAAATAAACCCAATCCGGATCCTCTTGTATCACCTGCGTGTGCTTCTGAGCGGTAAAAGCGTTCGAAAATTCGCTCTAAATCACCTGAAGGGATTCCAGGCCCGAAATCTTTGACATCGATGGAAATTCCATCAGGTTCTTTGAAAATCCTAAAATTAAGTGGACTTTCAGGGGCGTATCTGACAACATTTGAAACCAGGTTGTCAAAGACTTGTTTTAATCTGCGAGGGTCACCTTGAAGTGCCGGTAATTCCTGTCGAACATCGAGATTGATTTTTAGATCGGGATAATGCACACGGGCATGGGAAATTACATCATTTAATAAGGCATCGATTCGTAAAATCTGCATATTTAATGACTTATTACCGGATTGTAATCGAGAGGAATCCAACAAATTATCGATCAATATTTTTAAACGATCTGTTTCCTGATCTATGATTTCCAAAAATTCATTTTGATTCTCTGAACTCCAGGTGATATCAGGCCGTAGTAATGTGGTTGTATATCCTTTGATAAAACCGATTGGATTTTTCAACTCATGCGAAAGGGTGGAAATAAAATCATCCTGAATTTGTAATGTCTGGATATGATCCTGTAATTCTTGAATCATTGATTCGCGATCTTCCCGCAAAATCATTGAAGAAATTTGTGATGACATGAATTCAGCAAAATTCATGTGGTCTTTGGTGAAATCAGGGGTTCCGAAGCGTATGATCACTACCACCCCGAATTCTGCTTTCTTTGATTGAAGGGGGATTGCTAAAATATGTGGTCGTTTGAGGCGATCTGGTTCATCGACGGGTGGTTCTTTTAAGATCATTCGGTTCTTGAGAATTACTTCTTGAATTACATCTTCACCCCAGGAGACATCTGCTTCTTTATTTTTTCCTCTCCCAGTCGCTTTTGCATATGCTATCTCTAAATTTTTGTGCGAGCTATCGAAAAGGTAAACAGCTAAATTATCAAAAACAAAATAAGGGCGTAACTCACTGCAAATTACATCAAGTGCGTGTTTCCAATCGGATGACTCCCAACAAATTTTGCTTAATGCATATAAGGTTTCAGTTTTAATAGGGAGAAGTGGTTCAATCATTTTATTATTTTATCAATTTCCTTAAAGAAAAATCAAATTGACTACCTACATTAATTTTTGATTTAACAACAAACCTTGATCCATGTGCTTCAATAATCTTCTTTGCCAATGCCAAACCCAAACCTATCCCCCCGGCTTTGCGTGTCGAAGAGCTGTCCAATTGATGGAATGGTTCAAAAATTTCAGTTAATTTGTCTTGTGGAATTCCAATTCCATTGTCAAGAATCGAGATTTTCACGTAATCAGGTTGGTTATCCAGATTAATTTCAATTATTGAATCACCTTTTGAAAATTTTATAGCATTTTCAATGAGTTGATTAATGACCCACTGAATTTTCTTCTGATCTGCC
The DNA here is from genome assembly GCA_964430025.1 of uncultured Anaerolineaceae bacterium. Lineage (GTDB taxonomy): Bacteria > Chloroflexota > Anaerolineae > Anaerolineales > Anaerolineaceae > UBA6170. Next base: position 2,496 of record CAYSFA010000241.1, read on the forward strand.
ATTACGATGATTGATAAATCAGCTGTGTTCTTGTTAAAGGCTATTTTTACTGGAAGCAAATTATTCTGAAATATTGAAATTGTTTCTTGAATTGTCGAAATGAGATCAAATTCGTGTTTCGAAATGACAATTTGTTCATGTTCGGCAAAAGTAAACATAATCAAATCTTCGATCAATCGTTCAAGACGATTGGTAGCTTTAGTCATAATAGTCAACACTTGTGCTTGATCATCTGATAAGGTGCCGAGGTCTCTTGAAATCATTAATTCCAGATACCCTTTGATATGGGTTAGGGGGGTTCGTAATTCGTGTGAGATGTTGGAGATGAAATTATTCTTTAATTGATTGAGCTCATTAATTTTTATGAGAGCTTCTTGTAATTCTTTAGTTCGTTGTTGGACCCGTTGTTCTAACTGATGATTACTTTGTTCTAACGCGTTTCTAAAGTTCAACAACTGCTCCGTGATGATTTCATCCAGGGTTTCTTGAGAAATAAATTCTTCGCTCACTAAGATTTTTCCAAGTGGCAAATCAATCCCTTGCTTACTCTTTTCATATTGAATGTAGAGAGCCTTATTCAGGTTCTGAACGGTAATCAAACGTTTTTGAACCAGATATTCTCCAATTTTCGGGACAAGAATTTCAGGTGAAATGCTCTTCTTTTGGTTGATCATTAGAATTCCTCCCTTTGATAAACCAATTCCCCACCAACCATTGTTGCGATAGGTAAAATATCTTTTATTTCATTAGGATTTATTGTGAAAAGGTCGGAGGGTAAAACTATCAAATCTGCGAGTTTTCCGATTTCCAAACTTCCAATTTGATTAGCCCATTTAGCGGTCAATGGAGGGTTGATTGTATAGGCATTTATAGCAGAGATAAGATCTATTTTTTCCTGTGGGTACCAACCTTGTTCAGGTGTTTGATCCAGTTTCTGACGGGTAACAGCCGCGTAAAGGCCAA
>CAYSFA010000242.1:0-3407 GCA_964430025.1 uncultured Anaerolineaceae bacterium
GGTGTATTGGGTCATTACAAATTCTTCATCCGCATCGATGATGTCGTATTTCAACCCAGGATAATCCATCTCGGAGAGGTACCCAACGACGCCGTTTGCAGGCAAATCGTTTTTTATCCTTGCTAATCGTTCCGCCCATAAAGTTGTTGAGTCTTGGTTAAGCGCGTTTGGATCATACGCTGCCAGGCTATCCTTTAAATGAAGCACCTGATCAATGAAGGCTGCCAGAAGGATCACAAACAACAAAATGATGAGGAATTTTGAATTTAGTTTCGAGGGTTTCCCCCCATTAAATTTCAGATTGTCCATCGCATTTATTATAAAGGAAGCCTTCATTTTTTATTGATCCTATCGGGTAATTTCTTGTGAAGGCATATATGCTTATGTTTTTTGCTACAATTTTAGGAAGGAAATAGGTATCAGATGTGGATCTCCTAAGCTGAGAATGAATTTCTGACAACGGTTTGGGGAGAACACATATAGACTTGAATTGCAGTAGGTACAGGGAGTAGGGATGGAGAATTTGAAGGATAACAACAACACGACCAGTGATTTTGAGGATCAACAATTAAACCTCGGTATTGTTAAAGGAAAAGACGGGGTATTCCGCTGGGTGTATGAGATGAATATGTGGAAGAATCCCACCCTGATCATTACGGTATGGAAGATCCTGTTGTTGGTGACTCTGTTTCCCGCCCTTCTGATGTTTTTCCTGAGCCTGGGCGATGGCATTGGTGCTGCCCTCCTGACGATGATCAAAATTTACGCTTTGGTAGCTCTCATCATCAGCGGGTTGATGCTCTTAGCCTATCCATTGGTCACATTAATCTATGGGGGTCAATATTGTGTCTTGTTTGAAATGGATAAATATGGCGTAAAACATATTCAGATGGACAAGCAATTCAAGCGAAATCAGATCTTATCCATGATCACTGTTCTGGCTGGTATCGCCGCAGGCAATGTCCAGTCCACTGCCGCCGGTGTACTGTCGGGCACCAAACAAAGCATTTATAGCACTTTCGACAAGGTTAAAACGGTCAGGATCAACCCGAAACGCAATGTGATCTTTCTGAGTGAAAATTTATCCCACAACCAGGTGTATGCCAATGCAGAGGACTTCGCATTTGTGGAAAATTTCATCGTCAGCCAATGTAAAAAAGCGAAGGTGACCAAAAAGTAAGCAGCCACCTTTCTAGCTTCAATTAAAAATGATGCTTGGTTTAGCTCAACTGGTTTTTGAAAAGATTCTCAAAACGTTGTTATACATATCCGGATAAAGCAGGACGTGCAAGCGATCTCCATCCATAATTGTCATATCCCCCCGCGGGATGATGTATGCCTTTTCCCTTTCAATCAGCACAATCAGCACTTCGGCGGGGATCTCCAAATCCATGATTTTTTGCCCGCAAGCAGCCGCGTTTTCATGCACTTCGAAGATGGTTAAAGCCCCATCGGATGTCAATTCAATATCCTGAGGTAAGGTACGGTTAATTTTTGGTGAAACTGGCGCTTGAACCTTTAACCATTTCGAGACGATGGTAAGAGAACTGCCCTGCACCAACGAAGAGGTTAGCACCACAAAGAAAACGACGTTAAAAATCAGGCTCGCGTTTCCCACCCCTGCCACGAGCGGAAAAGTCGCCAGAATAATCGGCACGGCTGCACGCAACCCCACCCAGGAAATCATCAATTTATCCCTAAATGAGAATTCTGTTTTGATCAGACAAAGAAACACACTAATAGGCCTTGCGACAACGATCAGAAACACTGAAATTAAAATTCCCACACCGGTAATAGGGAGAATTTCGGAGGGGTAAACGAGCAACCCCAGGGTTAAGAACATGATGATTTGCATCAACCAGGACAAGCCATCGTGAAATTTTCGAAGGGTGCGTTTGTGGATGAAGTTTTTATTGCCCATCAAAAGCCCGGCAACATAGACTGCCAGGAAGCCATTTCCTCCTATTGTTGACGTTATTCCATAAATCAGGATCACAATGGCGATGGAAAAAACCGTATAGAGCCCTTCGATTTTTAAGTTCAGCCTATTGATAATGCGAACGAAAAATCGTCCGAACAGGTAGCCGAGCAAACCGCCCAGACTCATTTGGATAAGGAAGAAGGGAATCAGTTCTACCAGAGTTTGGTCGCTATTGGTGATGAGCCCGGTTAACCCGATGGTTAAAAGTACCGCCATGGGGTCATTACTCCCGGATTCAAATTCAAGCAAAGGCTCTATTTTTCCGCGTAAATGAACTTCCCGGTTTCGCAATATGGAAAAAACCGCGGCAGCATCAGTGGATGAGACAATCGACCCAAGTAAGAGGCTTTCCAATAAGGGAATCTTTAAGACAAAGTGAACAAAAAACCCTAACAATCCCGCTGTGAGTAAAACTCCCAGCGTGGAAAGTGTTAGAGCAGGCCTAACAACACTTTTAACGTCGGACCATTTTGTGTCCAGACCCCCTGAGTAAAGAATGTATGCCAACGCAACCGAACCGAGAAACTGCGCTACCAAAGGATCGTCGAAGTAAATTCCGCCAATCCCTTCGGAACCGCTCACCATCCCTAAAGCAAGAAAGAATAACAATGCCGGAATACCAAGGCGGCTGGACATTTTACTAAGCAGCACAGCCACAATGATCAACAAACCGGTGATTAAAAGCGTCCCCTCAATACTCGCTAAATTAAACAAAATACTCCCAAAAACAATAAATTTGATTTAATTGTAAGGAATAATGAATGATCGGCAAGTCGAAAAGCTGATCGATCTTAAATTCTAATAAAATTCTTACAAACGAAAAAAACAACAACTCGATTTTTAACAGAATGTCTTGTGTGAAAAATCGAGCTGTTTATGGTTATTATTAAGGGATATTATATGAAATGAGCTGCAGCCCGGTATCGCCAAAATCGCCTTGGCTATCCAGGGTAACGAATCCAACTCCTTTTGCCATGCTTGTGATTGATTGAAAATCTACAAATTCTGATGGAAATGAAGTATTGACCCCGGCCAGATTAAGGTTAATCTCGGTGCTAAACTCCCGTTGAAATTGTATTCCATCAAACTCCTGCCCCAGCACATCCAATGGATTGTGATTGAGGATGGTGTAAAAATCATTCACCACCATCGTTCCTTCGGCGTTCATCATTTCAGGCATCGTAAATTCCATTTGCATGGTCAAATCCCAGGTATCACCAAGGTTCATTTTGTCGGGTGGTGGCAGCATAACCCCATCACCATCCACAAAAGTCATCGTCATTTCCAGTCCCGCATCTTCCATTTGCGGAACTTCCAGGGTAGCCAAATCGAATGAGACGATCCCCTCCTCAGCGGTGCAAACCCAGTTGTATTCAATTTGGACCATTTGGGCTTTGGCCTCTTCGGTTAATTCACTGAATTCACC
>CAYSFA010000243.1:0-3365 GCA_964430025.1 uncultured Anaerolineaceae bacterium
TGAAATTCACTCCATGGTTGAGGAAGGTATTACTTCCTTTAAAATATATACAACTTATGGGGATATGCAGTTAGATGATTATGAGATCGTGGCAGTGTTGGACGCGGTTAAGGAAATTAATGGAATCGTAATGGTGCATGCAGAAAATGACGCCATTGTCCAGCTTGCCAGGAATATGTTGGTTAATGAAGGCAAGTTGGAACCGCGCTGGCATCCGCATAGTCGCCCATCCCTGGCAGAAGTAGAAGCTGTAAACAGGATGATTTATTTAGCAAGAGCGTCGGGAACCAACCTCTATCTGGTTCATCTCTCGACCCAGGGAGCGGTAAAATCAGCAGAAGAAGCCCTGGCGGAGGGTCAAAATTTAGTAGCAGAGACCTGTCCACAATATTTACTCCTGACCCGTGAACGTTATCAGGATGAAAATCCTGAAGTAGCGGCAGGTTTTGTATGTTCTCCTCCATTACGAACTGCTAATGATCAGCAAGCTATCTGGCAGGCGATTCGCAGGCATGTTATTTTGAGTATGGGGAGTGACCATTGCGCGTTTAATCTTGATCCCCAGAAAAAATCTGCCATCGGAGATTTTCGGACCATTCCAGGAGGTATCCCAGGAATTGAATTACGTTATCCATTGCTCTATCATTTCGGGGTCAGATCAGGAATCATCAGTAAGGAAGAATGGGTCACCATTTGTAGCACCAATCCTGCCAAAGCTTTCGGGATTTGGCCGCAAAAAGGTGCTCTAGCGGTCGGAGCGGACGCGGATTTAGTTTTATTTGATCCTGAAAAGGATTTCGTCGTGACTGCGGATAACCTTCATGAAAAAGTGGATTACACACCTTATGAAGGATTTGAATTAAAAGGCTTCCCGGTAATGACATTAATTAAAGGAAGAAAGCTAATCGAAAACGGTAAATTGATTGGGGAACAACCATCAGGTTCGTTTCTTAAATGTGGCAATCCAATTATCCCGGTGTAGTAAAGAACGGAGGATTAATGCAAACACAACCAAAAGGATTTCTGATTTTTCCACAATGGCTGGTAACTGATGCCCTGGAAACACCGAAACATGGGTATGGAGTAAGAGTTGTTGGTGATAGTATTCATGATGTTGGTCCCAGAGAAGAATTAATCAAAAAATATCCAAGTGATGAGGTTTGGGATCGTCCTGACCAGGTGTTACTGCCTGCATTTGTGGATGCTCACACACATCTTTATGGGGTTTTGGCACACGGCATTCCGCTCAGTAAAGCGCCGGAAGGGTTTATGCCATTCCTGACGGATTTTTGGTGGCCGTTGGTGGAAGATCAGCTTAATTCTGAGTTGGTTAATGCAGCAACCGATTGGAACTGCCATCAGATGTTACGCTCCGGGGTAACAGCTTTTTATGATTGTACGGAAGCTCCCTATTCCTTACCCGGAGTATTGACCCGTCAAGCTGAGGTTGTGAAGAAATGGGGCATTCGCGGAATTCTTTCCTTTGAAGCCACCGAACGGGTGAGCAAAGAAAATGGTGAGTTGGGTTTACAGGAAAACCTGGATATGATTGCCTGGGGTAAACAAGATGGTGGTCTGGTACAGGGTTTGATGTGTTTTCACACCACCTTCACCTGTTCCGATGAATTCATCCAGAAAGCATTCACCTTGGCAAAAGAGAAGGGTGTTCTGACCCATATGCATTGTTCTGAAGGTCATTATGAACCTAATGAAATGCTGAAGAGGAATGGCCGTCGCACGATCGAACATTATGATGCACTAGGGGTATTGGGACCAGAAATGTTGGTTTCCCAATGTGTCCAAATCAGTGAGAATGAAATAGATTTATTGGCCAAACGCGGGGCTCGTGTTACCAGCATGCCACTTTCGAACTGTGAAGTGGGTGGAGGAATTGCTCCACTCCCACAATTGACCTCGGCTGGGGTCAACGTTGGGCTAGGCTCGGACGGATATATCACCGATTTCTTTGAGGTTATGCGCGGAGCTTTCCTGATCCATAAAGCTGCCCAAACCGATCCACGTGTAATGCCTGCCAATTTAGTGTGGCATTTAGCAACCGCTGGAGGGGCTAAGGCGATTGGGATGGATAATTTAGGATGTGTGAAACCAGGTTGGAAAGCGGATTTCATGTTGGTGAAGCCAACCCTTCCCACACCGATCAGTGCTCATAACTTATTTGAACAACTTTTGTTGTATTGCAACGCTTCCAATGTCGAGACTGTTTTCGCGAATGGCGTGCTTAAAAAAGAAGCAGGCAAAGTGTTGGACGCGGATGTTGAGAACCTTAGAGCTAAATCACAGACTGCAGCTGTAAAGCTGTGGCAAAAAGCTAGTTAACCTAATAGAGGAAAAATGAGAATTGGTCCAGAAGCAAACGAAATGAAAGAACTTTATCCAACTGATGTATTGTTGGAATTTTACCGTCGAATGACATTGGTACGCGAATTTGAATTACGCGCGATTGAAGAACGCCGAGGTGGTTTGATCCCCGGCTTCATTCATTCATGTGTAGGGCAGGAAGCGACAGCTGTTGGTGCCTGTATGGCATTGAGTCAGGAAGATGTAATCACCAGTACCCATCGTGGGCATGGTCATTTGATTGGCAAGGGTGGAGATCCGAAATATATGATGGCCGAACTGGCAGCACGAAGCCCAGGCTATTGTAATGGTCGTGGCGGTTCACTCCACATTGCTGATTTCACTTTGGGAATTTTAGGTGCGAATGGGATTGTTGGCGGTGGATTACCAATGGCGACCGGGGCTGCCTTAGGCTTCCAGATGCGAAAGGAAAAACGTGTAGCTCTGGCATTCTTCGGTGATGGCGCAACCAATGAAGGTTCCTTCCATGAAGCAGCCAACCAGGCAGGTGTCTGGAAGTTACCGGTGATCTTCTTCCTGGAGAACAATCTTTATGGAGAAGGCACCAAAATGCAGCGTTGTACTGCGATTGAAGATCTTGCCATTCGGGCACAAGGATATGGGTTCCCTGGGGTGATTGTGGATGGTATGGATGTTCTGGCTGTTTATGCTGCCGTCAAAGAAGCACGAGAACGAGCGATCGCGGGAGAAGGCCCAACTTTCATCGAAGCCAAAACCTACCGTTATCGAGGCCATTATGAAGGGGATCCACAAGTTTATCGTACCCAGGAAGAATTAAAGGAATGGCAAAAGAAAGACGCGATTGTGCGTTTTAAATCCAAACTTGTTGATTCAGGTCTTTTTGATGATGGTGATCTTGAAGAAGTTCAAGGTTCAGTTATTGAACAATTAGGTGAAGCAGTCTCTTTTGCTGCATCAGCAGAAAAACCAGCTGTGGAAGATGCCCTGGCTGGCGTTTACGCCGACACCCACAACGGGCTCGTATT
>CAYSFA010000244.1:0-3307 GCA_964430025.1 uncultured Anaerolineaceae bacterium
TCCCGACATGATGGGCGTGGTTGGCCCGTTGGGAAAAATCCTCGGCCCGCGCGGGCTGATGCCATCTCCGGCTTATGCAGGGCGATCACTTCCGTTTTTCAAAGCTGCTCCATTCGTCGAATACTTTTATACTTATCCGTCGCGCAGCTTCGGGCATCGCTCCTATTACCTCGCGGTGAAACCGGCTATATTTTTTCCAATAATGAAAATGCCAACGATCACTGCGAAACATTGTGTATCTCTTCCTATGTATAAAGGCATGAGCAGAGGATCAAAAGTCGGATCAGCGCCGTTTGAAGTCCCGGTACCGCCACTTCCTTTACAGCTCGAAGATGCGTTTATAGCTGTCATCGATCGTTTTCACTTCGTCTGCGGTCAGCTCCCATTCACCGGCTCTGGCATTTTCGACGGCCATTTCGGGCGTCGTAGCGCCCATCAGCGCGCAGGTGACACCTGGCTGGGAAAGCACCCAGTTGATCGCAACCTCAGGGATTACCGCCCCGCGAGCGTCACCGATCGACTTCAGAACGCCGAGCAGTTCCTGCGCCTTGCTCCAGCCAGGTTCCTCAAAGCAGTTATAGAAGCCAATGCGCTGCTCTTTACCGCCTGCTGTCGGTTTTTGAAGTTTGCCTGATAGAACGCCGCCGCCCAGCGCGCCGTAGGTCACGCAGCCGATGTTGTTGGCTTTGCAGAACGCAATTACGCCATTTCTCAGGCTTCTCTGGTCCAGCAGGCTCAGCGGGGGCTGGCAGCTGACGATACCGGCGATCTCCAATCCGATCTTCATTTCCGCCGGCGAAAAGTTGGACACGCCGATTTCCCTGCAGAGGCCCTCCTTTTTCATTTTGGCAAGTTCTGTCAACGCGCCTTCGATGCCATTGTTCGCATCCGGCCAGTGGATCATGTACAGATCGATATAGTCTGTTTGCAGGCGCTTGAGGGATTGTTCCATCTCCCAGCGAACGAGTTTGGGAGATAATGATTTGACGTATTCACCGGCTATACGGTGGATACCACACTTGGTCGCCAGGACCACTTTATCGCGCCTGCCCTTGATCGCCTTTCCGACTGCGATCTCCGATTCGAAGTGCTGGCCGTATCCGGGGGCTGTATCGACCATGTTGATCCCAGCGTCGATCGCCGCCTGTATCGCTTTGATGCCGAGGTCGGTGTCAACCTCGCCGAAAAAATCATTGCCCAATGCCCAGGTTCCCTGCCCTACGACCGAAACGTTCAGACTGCTGTTGCCAAGTTTTTTGTAGCGCATAATTTCTCTCCTCTTCCACATCGTTTTATGTGCAGGCTGTACCTTATGCAAACTGGCCTGCAGCTCTTGGCTGACGTTTGAATGATGCCGAAGACATGTTGACACAATGCGTGACAAATGTCAATATCCTGTGATCATTCTATCAAAGTGTGCGGCTGCCTTTCCTTGCAGGGCAGGATATTCCGGCGGCGTTACGTTGCCACTGCCCGTCCGGCCACGGTTGACAGAGAGAGGATCCGCTGATATTATTTTTCAAAGCCGTTGACAAATGTCAAAACATATGATAACGTAGGTTTACAACCAGATGTTATGACAAATGCCATTGAAAGATGTGTGCAGAATCGTTTCTTGTGTCCACTGATTTCGCGGATTTGACCGGCTGAACAAAACCGGTTGAACATAATAAACAAGGAGGGTTACTTGGATGCGGAAATTCCTACTGGTCACAATGTGTCTGGTCATGCTGTTCTCTATGAGCCAAGCTCTGGCGGACGCAGCAAAATCGACAGAAGGCATGAAGATTGCCTACTTCGTATCGACGATGGCAAATGAGTTCCATCAGGCGCGCGCGCAGGCGGCCGTCAAGTACGCAATGGAAAAGTATGGCGCTGAGGTGACGATATTCGATGGAAAGAGCGACGACAACACCATGATCAACAACGTGGATATGCTCTCCACTTCCGATTTCAATGGCGTTACGCTGCACATTTGGGAGCCCGAAGCCGTTGCGCCTCTTGCCATGGCCGCCATCGACGCTGGCATCGCCGTGACGACGTTCTTCAGCCCCCTGGCGGATACGGGTATCCCGACGTTCCGTTCCGATGAAGCCGGCGGCTCGTTCGCCATGGGTGCAAGCGCTGCAACGCAGTGGGTTGCTGCGAATCCGGACAAAAAGATTGTGACTGTGCAGTTCGGCTGGCCGGACAACAGAGAAGTGATCACCGGCCGTACCGATCCGTTCGTTGCGGGCATTGAGAGCGTCGTTGGTGCAGGCAACTACATCAACCTCGGCTGCATGGACTCCAAGGGCAGCGCAGACGCTACCAAGGAAGCCACGGCGAACATCCTGATCACCAATCCCGAAGTCAACATCATCTACTCTGAAGCCGGAGACCTGACCCCTGGCTGCCTGGCTGCCCTGGTTGACGCAGGCAGAGGCGTGATGAAGGACGGCGTACCGCTGACCGAAATCGTCGCAAGCGTTGACTGCCCCCTGAGCGAGCTCAAGGACATCTACAATCCCAACAGCTCCCTGAAGATGTCCCTCGGCCTGCCCCCGATCCAGACGTCCGAGAAGATCATCGACATCATCGTCGGTGTGTATAAGGGCGAGATTGCGCAGATCTCCCAGCCCGCGGAGGAAATCTTCGGCGATGTGTTCGTGGTCGACTACTACAAGATCGCCCTACCCGAAGTGATCACCTGGTACAATGATCAGTTCGGCACGAGCCTGGTCGAGGCGGACGTTCTGTAACGGCATGTCGTAGCTGCTTGTTCAAAGCGCTTGGGAGGAGTCGAACCTCGATCGGCTCCTCCCAAAACAAATGGTATGGAGATTGGATCAATGGAAGAGTGCGTATTACAAATCAGGAATCTAGTCAGGGATTTTCCGGGCGTACGCGCTGTGAACGACGTCAGCTTCGATATCAAGTGCAACACGATCCATTGTCTTGTCGGTGAGAATGGCGCCGGGAAATCCACACTGATCAAGATATTGACCGGCGCGTTCGAGCGAACCGAAGGAACCATTCTGTTAAACGGCAAGGAATACTACGCGAAAAACCCCAAGGACGCCAGAGAAAAAGGCATTAGCACGCTGTTTCAGGAGCTCAACGTCGTTGATCAGCTGACCGTGGAACAAAACCTGACGCTTGGCATTGAGGATTCGCGGTTCGGCTTTTTACGGAAGACGGATAAGATCAAGAAGATCGTCGCGGTATTGAGAGACCTCGAACCGAGCATCAACCCCAAGGAGAAGGTATCAAGGCTGAGCGTGGCCAAAAAGCAGATCATCGAAATCGCGAAAGCCGTCGCATCCGA
>CAYSFA010000245.1:0-3302 GCA_964430025.1 uncultured Anaerolineaceae bacterium
ATCCCCCTAACCTCACTTGCGGTATCGCATAATTAAACTCTGTTAATCTGGTCTTGACGTTTTTGGGTTTGAACCCGTTTAATTACGTTTTGCAATCCACTGTCCATTCGTATTCTCCTCCTTGCAGAAATTTGAATCCGGCTGCTTGAATGTCGTTTATGAGTAAGACACGTGATAAATCTTGTATTGCTTTGATTCCAAATTCTGACAGCGTTTCTAATCCTTAGGTTGAAAGATTGGATTTCGTAGCACGTCATTTGGTTTCCTATTTTGAGGTGGTTTTCATTTTTTTAGGTCTGACTCACCATTCTTGTTAATGATCAGAAATTCATAGATAAAATCTTGCGTTAGCTAAAATTCATTATTGACATTATTACGTAATACTGTTATTATATTCTTAAATCCAATGAAAGAAGGTGATGATCTTGCTAATCCTCAAGAAATTTCTGATAAACGAGCTGGCTAAACAAGCTAACACAACAGTCAGAACAATCCGCTATTACACCACGGAAGGGCTGCTCCCTCAACCTGAAATGGATGGTAAATTTTCCTATTATGACGAGAACCATTTACAGCGTTTGGAACTAATTCTCAAACTCAAAGATGCTTATTTACCACTACGGGAAATCCGGCAAATCATGCTTTCACTTAGTGATGAGGAAGTGGTTCAAAGATTGAAAGAAGAAGTTCATCCCAAAATGAATTTAAACCAAGAGAACTTAATAAAGGAAATCAAGGAAGATCCTTCCTCAGCATTAGATTATATTTCCAATGTGATCAATACCCAAGCGAAATTCCGCTCCATCCCCCCTTCCCGACCTGCCCCATCCCAACCAAGGCCTTCGCAAGTCCCCTTGACGGTCCCATTTAAGGACACGGAAAACTGGCAGCGGATACCGATTGTCCCCGGAGTTGAAATCCATGTGAAGCACCCAACCGACTCAGACACCCAACATCGGATTCAACAAATCCTAACATACGCCAAAAAACTTTTTAACCAAATCTAAGAAGGAAGAGAAATGAGTACAAATTCAATCCAATTTCAAATATTGTCGGAACAATCTTTGGTCAATCGCGAAGTCCCGAGCCAACGTATTTTGGAACTTCAAATTCAATCTCCCAAGGCGGGGATAACTACAAACCGATCACCATTGAACCTGGCTGTCATCATTGATAAAAGTGGTTCCATGTCCGGCTCACGGCTTGAATATGCAAAACAGGCGGCGATCTTTGTGACTGAACGTTTAGTGCCAACGGATCGAGTCGCCTTAATAGCTTTCGATGACCAGGTTGAGATATTATCTCCCAGCCTGCTGATGACCGAAGAGAACAAGAAAGCAATTAAACAAAAAATTTCCGAGATTCGCTTCGGTGGTACCACCAACCTGGGCGGTGGGTGGTTGACGGGATGCCAACAAATCGCTGAGGTACCTGGAGAATCTTCCATCAACAGAGCATTATTATTGACCGATGGTCACGCCAATGTCGGAATTGTGGACATTGAAGAGCTCTCCACTCACGCCCGGGAATTATCTAAAAGAGGAATTTCAACCTCCACATTCGGGGTTGGTCATGGGTTTAATGAGCATCTATTAGAAGCGATGTCAAACCAGGGCAGAGGGAATTTCTATTTTATCGAAGCACCGATGGGCATCCCGGATATTTTCCTGAATGAATTCAAGGAATTATCCTCCATCACAGCGGCAGATGTTGAAATTGAGTTGGAATTTCCTAAACAGGTCAGTTATGAAATTTTGGGAGGTTGGGCTCATGAATTGAAAAATGAGAAACTGACTATCTTCGTTGGAAATCTTTTTTCGGAACAAAGTCTCGAAGTCTATATCAAGGTACTCACTCCCCCTTCTGAAGGCGCTGCAAATATTCAAATCAATGGAAAAATTCGTGCAAAAGATGAAAATGGAATGGTACTGGAAACAGATTCTGTACTGAAATTCATTTACAGTGACCAGGAATCCGTAAAATCAGAACCCCGTAAACACGAACTTTTGGAACGCTTTGCAAATGTAGAACTGGCGGATAAAACCACCGCAGCCCTGAAACTTGAGCGCAGTGGAGAACGAGAAAAAGCCAGCCGAATCATGAACCAAACTATTATGGAGAATATGCCATATCTTTCTCCCGAACAGGCAGCCAAGTACCAGAACATGTCTGAAAGAATGAAACGTGGTATGGAGGAAGGGGATCGGAAAACCACCCAGTATGATTCCTATAGGGAAAAACGCCGAAGAGGAGATTATTAATAATCTTCTTCTCAATTAGGGGGATGAGAAAAGAGACTGGCCTAAATGAATTGGTCAGTCTCTTGCATATATTTAGCTTTACATTGGTATCCTACGTCAATATACTTGAATTAAAACAATACAACCACAGGAAGATGTCATGAACTCGCTTGATCGTTACCGGGGATGTTTGTTAGGGCTTGCAGTTGGCGATGCGGTCGGTGTCGCGACTGAATTCAAACCACGTGGCACCTTCGAACCCGCCACTGACATGATTGGAGGGAGTCATTTTGGTTTGCCTGTCGGCGCATGGACGGACGACACTTCGATGGCTTTATGCCTGGCAACCAGCCTACTTGAAAAGAACGGCTTTGACGCGCAAGACCAGATGGAACGCTATTGGCGCTGGTATCAGGAAGGTTATATGAGCAGTATCGGCAGGTGCTTTGATATCGGCAATACCACCCGCATCGCATTGGAGGAATTTCACCTTACTGGGAATCCATTCAGCGGCAGGACTGATCCGCTCTCCGCTGGAAATGGATCGATCATGCGATTAGCACCTGTGGTGATGATGTATTACCCAAACCTGGAATCGGTTTTTCATTATGCTGCCAAAAGCTCACGTACTACTCATGGAACATTGGAATGTTTGGAAGCCTGTCAATTGCTGGCAGGCATCATCTTTCGAGCCTTGCAGGGAAAGAGTAAATCAGAAGTACTGGTTGAGAAAGACTTAGTCCCATTTACCTCCGAGGCTTTGAAAGAAATTTCCTTGGGAGATTATTTCGATAAAAGAGACAATCAAATTCAGGGAACAGGATACGTGGTGCAAAGCCTGGAAGCAGCCTTGTGGTGCGTCTGGACAACCGAGAGCTACCAGGAAGCCATTCTCCAGGCTACCAACCTGGGTGATGACGCCGATACCACTGCTGCAGTGTGCGGGCAAGTGGCTGGAGCTTACTACGGTGTGTCTGGAATACCAAAGCACTGGTTAGAGAAGCTGGTGATGCAGAAGGAAATTTCATCACTGGCGGAAAGTTTATATCACTGGAAAGAAGG
>CAYSFA010000246.1:0-3284 GCA_964430025.1 uncultured Anaerolineaceae bacterium
CAAATCAAATGAAAAAGATTCTGGAAAAGGTTTTTTGACCATTCGGAATTAGCACCAAAAATACAATCTAAATTAATAAACTGGTGAATATATTGGAAGTTTTAGAACAATCCAAAAAAGCTTAGGAAATTAGGTTATCAATCAATATATTTATCATTTAGTAAGGTTATTGTTTTCACCTGTGAATGAACAGCATCATGCAATATAAGTTTTTTTAATCAGGTAATTTTATTAACGTTCAATGGAGAGATTAAACTGATTAAGATTTCTGCAAAATTGAGTAGTAGAGATATCTTGTAAAAAAAGAATAACCAGTCGGGAAAAAATGCAATGACCAAAAACATATTCAACAAATTTTAAAACCACTTAAGTTGAGTAAATGTTTTCAAAGGTTATAGTCAATGTAATCACCCACTATGTTTAGGCTGGTTGCGTGATAAATTTGGAATCTCCTGGCAGATTATCCCATCCATCCTGAGAGAACTAATGCAGGATCAAGACCTTGAAAGATCCAAACGAGTTATGAAGGAAATGCAAAAAATGGTTAAACTGGATATCGGTGTTCAAAAAAAGGCTTACGACGGAATTGAATAATGAATCCTAATCAACCAGATAACAATGCTTTCTTTCCATCGGGAAGGCATTGTCTAATTTCCCCTTTTTGCTAGAATATTATTATTCATGGAATCTAATTCACCGGTTATTTCCAAATTAAATTCTAGCAAATTAATTCCAATAATCCTAATTAGCGTCGTGTTGTTGGTTTGTTTATCAATTATTTGTCTGCTTACTGTTGGAATTGTTTATATGAATATGGCAAATTCCGCTTCATCAATCGAAAATCAGATCCCTGATGTCAAAGTTGAACTTACTGTGGATAAGGATGGTTGTGGCGTTATTCGCGGTGAGATACAGGGAGATGACACGGTTCAATCGCTTACATGGGTAATAAAAGATTTGGATGGTTATTCCGTTTTAGAGCGAAATGCTGAAAATGAATATAAATATCGATACTTTGTGAGTGGACAGTATAAAGTTTTCATAAGTGCCTGGTTTGATGGGGCATATCACCAAATCAGTAATGAAGTTGTAATTGACTGTTAAAGCATCAAATCTTTCCTTTATATGTCCCAATCCATGAGATAATGAGAATTGCTTTTTTATTCTATCCTCAACTTAAAGGTTCATCATGGCAAACAAAAATAATCCTGAAAATGAATTAAATAAATGGAGCTCCATTTACAAAGTTGGTGCTGTCGCATGTTGGTGTATGCTGGCAATTATGATCATCCAAATTCTGATTTTCATCATATGGCCACCTCCTTGTAATGTTACCGGATTTTTTGAATTATTCGCCGAGAACTGGCTGTTAGGTTTGCTTAGTCTGGATTTCCTTTATCTTATAAATAACACGATTTTAATCTTGATCTATCTGGCATTATATTTTTCATTACGAAGAATCAATCCATCAGCCATGTTGATAGCCATGGTAGTTGGATTTGTTGGAATCACTTTATATTACGCATCCAATGTTAGTTTTGAGATGTTATCACTTAGTAAAGAGTTTTTAAATGCTACTTCAGAAGTACAAAGAAATTCACTAATTGGGGCAAGTTCGGTGTTGATGGCGATTTATCGAGGGACCGCCTTTAATGTTTATTATGTTCTGAATGCGATTACTCTATTGATCCTTGCCATTGTGATGCTCAAGAGTCGAATTTTTTCCAGAACGACAGCAATAATCGGCATATCATCTGGTGTATTGATGGCTATTCCCTCTTCGGCTGGGACAATCGGCATGGTTTTTTCCCTGGCTTCCCTTATCCCCTGGGCAATTTTTCTTGTATTGATAGCAAAGAAATTCCATCAGCTTGCCGACCAGGATCAATAATAATTTTCAAAGAAATAAGACTTGGATCTGATTCCAAAAATGAATACAATGAATTTGATCATTTAATTTCTTTCTCTATTACTTTCTTTGAACGATCCTTATGAAAAAATCATTTCGATTTACTTTGATTTTCATCCTTATGATTGCATTTTTTTGGCTTGGATTTTCTCTTATCGTTGCTACAGGCCTGCACCCGGCAATCCCTGATTCCCAACTTTATCAATGGATTCTGGCAGGGCTATCTTTTCTTACAGCAGCCTTCTTATTCCTACTATTTTTGCTTTTGAAAGCCAAAAACAAGATGGCTTATTTTCTCACAATTTCATTTTTAACCTTTATTGCGATTTTAACGATCCTAGATGATTTAGGGGTTATAGATTTTTTGGTTTTAATTATCACCCTACTGCCGGTAATTCTCCTGTTAAAAGATCGAAAATGGTACTTTCAATCCTGACAAGAAACAATTTCAATCGATTTTAGGCTGGGTTGACTTAAGTTTGGTGATGGATTAATAGACCTTTTTTGCTTCGCATTTTTTGCATTTAATTGGATTGTTCAGATATTCCACCAAAATGTAAAGCGTACTTGACATATTGGTTAATATTTATTACAATATGTAAAGTAAGCTTTACATTGGAGGGTTTATGAAGAATCGATTGGAAGAATTACGTAACAAAAAAGGTTGGACGCAACAAGAATTAGCCGATCAGGTGGAAGTGTCCAGACAGACAATCATTTCCTTGGAAAATGGCCGATACAACCCTTCCATCTTACTGGCCTTTCGGCTTGCAAAGCTATTCGAGTTGAAAATTGAGGATTTATTTATATATTCGGAGGAGGTTTGACATGAATGATCAAGAGAAATGGTTGAAACAAAAAATCAACACTGGTTGGATTTTTATGGGATTAGGGATTTTATTAACCCTTGTTGGTGTATATTTTGAAATTAATTTTTCCTATATTCCATATAATGTCAGTATTATTACCGGATTAGGAATTTTATCCTTGGGAATTGGCATCGGTATGCTTGTACGATATCTTGGTAGCAAAAAAGGGGATTTAACCACTTAAAGGATTATCGCTGAGGAGCAGGATGAGCGTATCATGTTCATCCGATACCGGGCTGGATATCGAGGTTTTTGGGTGGCGATTGTTTTGGTTTTCATCGTGTTAATGTGGCTGTCGATGGCTGCAAATGGAAGTCTGCCACCTGTTGGAAAAGAGTTGTTATGGTACCTGCAAGTAGTCTGCGTTGTATTTCCGTTTTTAGTCTATGTTATCAGTATGATAATCGATCAGAAAAGAATCTAACAAAAAATGAACTAAGCATTCAACACAATTATTAAAAGAAGAAGAATTCGTTAATTTCTTCCAGATAAAATCGATGAAATGG
>CAYSFA010000247.1:0-3245 GCA_964430025.1 uncultured Anaerolineaceae bacterium
TGCATATCTCGCTCGACTTCCCCAGAAGCGATCTGCTGTATTCATATCGGATATCAGATGAATTGGCTGCATGGAGGCTGTGATGTTGTGATTGGCAAGTCTGGGAATGTCATCCTCATGTAAGATTTGCACATGTTCAATTCTGTGATTTATCCTGGGAAGGTTATTCAATTTTTCATAGCCATGCATCTCACAATAGGCATCGATAACCTCCCGGTTAGCTTTATCTCCGATTGCATGGATAGCGAGGGACAACCCATTGCTGGATGCTTTCTTGCCGATTTCAACAATCTCATCTTTCGTCAGTAACAACATTCCAAAATTATTGGCATCATTTTCATATGGAGATAACATAGCTGCAGTTTGCGGACCTAAAGCACCGTCTGAAAAAAGCTTAACCGAACCAATCCTCAGGAAATCAGTCCCAAATCCGGTTTGAATGCCAGTTTGTATGAGTTCCTCAAAAATTGAGATTGGAAGGCTTTTCACGACCCGGATTTTTAATTGTCCATCCTGATCCAATTTTTGAAGAGATTGAAAACAATCCACTCCATCAAAGTCATGAACAGAAGTGATCCCAAATTTCCAGAGCTCTTGCTGGGTAAATATTAGGGATTGGAGTAATTCAGATTTTGAGGGGGATGGTACTTCCTTTAAAACCAATTCCATCGCATTTTCAAAGAATAATCCATTAGGTGAATTGTCTGCATTTCTACCAATCACTCCTCCGGATGGGTCAATTGTATGGGCATCAATCCCAGCCAATCGCATGGCTGCATTATTTGCCCAACAGGCATGCAAAGATTTGGCGGTTAATAGAATCGGGTGATTTGAGGAGATGTTGTGGAGGACCAGTAATTCATCAAAGCCGTTCGCCCATTCATTTTGGTTCCATCCATGCCCAAGCACCCACATACCGGGATCGGTTTCCTTTGCCTTTTCTGAAACCCGCCTGATGAGTTCACTAATATTGTCTGTTTCACAATTTACCATGGATAAACTTTTGGCTGTGTGTTGCAGGTGAATATGGGAGTCGGTTAATCCTGGGAGGATCGATTTCCCATTCATATTTATGATAGTTGCCTGTCGGTTAGCCAGGGAAAGAATATCATCATTCGAACCAATTGCAATTATTTTATTACCATCAATCGCTATGGCTTCTGAAAAAATTGGATGGAGTCCGCCAGTGAATATATTGGCATTATATAGGATTTGCATGGATCAATCCTCAAAAAAACGGTCGATTAATGAATTCAATTCCTCATTTGAATAATAATGAATTACAATTTTTCCCTTGTTTCCGCGATGTTCAACATTTACACGCATCCCTAAATGATCCTGAATTTTTGATTCAATTGCTTTGATCTCAGGTTGTTTTTCTTTTCTTACATATTTCGGTTTTGAGTCACCCAGGTATTTTTTAACAATTTCTTCAGTTTGGCGCACTGAATAATCATTCTTAATAATAATTTCCAGCACTGCTAATTGAGACTGTATGGAATTCAGAGACAATATTGCCCGGGCGTGGCCTTCGGATATTAAATTGCCTTGTAGGGCTTGTTTCACTGTTTCTGGCAGCTTTAACAGCCTTAATGTATTCGTTATAGCAACCCGGCTTTTCCCGACGCGTTTGGCGATTTCTTCGTGGGAAAGGTTGAAGTTGTCCAATAATTCCTGATAGGCATCAGCCGTTTCTAAAGGAGATAAATTTTCACGTTGTAAATTTTCAATTAAAGCTAATTCAATGTGTTCCTGTTCGGTTACATTTCGAATTACCACAGGTACCATTGACAATCCTGCTAATTTGGAAGCGCGTAAACGTCTTTCCCCCGCGATCAGAATATAATTTCCGTCTTCATTTTCAGGGATGACTAATAATGGTTGAATAACTCCATGTTCTCTTATTGAGTCAGCTAAATCCTGTAAATCATCCTCATCCATGATTGTTCTAGGCTGATGAGGGTTGGGAAGTATTTTTTCTATAGGAACTTCAATATTCTTTTGTTCGTCTTGCGAAAGTGATGGTTTTGAACTGGGAATTAATGCTTCTAATCCTCTTCCTAAGCCTGGTTTTTTTGCCATTTAGATCCTCATTCTTCTAACATTGGAATTATTATGCCATCCTGGGCTAAAACCTCCTGGGCCAGCGATGAATATGCTTTGGCTGCGGTGGATTCTGGAGCGTAAATGGAGATAGGTGTTCCATAGGATGGTGCCTCGGCAAGCCGAACACTGCGGGGGATGATGGTTTTAAAGACTTGTTTGGAGAAATATTTCTGAACTTCGTTAACAACATCCAAAGCTAATCTCGTGCGGCCATCAAACATGGTCAGGACAACCCCCTTAATTTTGAGATCCGGGTAGAGGGATTCCTGGACTTTTTGAATGGTCTGGGTGAGTTGTCCCAGCCCTTCCAGCGCCAGATATTCACATTGGACCGGAATAATGACACCGGATTCAGCAGCAATTAAGCCATTCACAGTCAGTAATGATAAGGATGGGGGACAGTCGATTAGGATGTAATCATAACGATCATAAACGGAATTGAGCGATTTTCTCAATAAGTATTCACGATCATCCAAATCAATCAATTCAACCTCAGCTCCAGCTAAGGAAGGAGAAGAGGGCAATAATGAGATTTTCAATCGGGGATTATGCAGAATGTGAGGGGTTATTGGACTGGAGCCAATAAGAACTTCATAAGTACCTTGTTTGACATTATTTTTTTCTATCCCCAGAGAAGATGTAGCATTTGCTTGTGGGTCGAGGTCAATCAATAAAACCCGTTGACCAAAATACCCCAAATAAGCACCCAGGTTTATAGCTGTTGTGGTTTTTCCAACTCCGCCTTTTTGATTTACGAATGATAAGATTTTTGCCATAGGAACCTGTTGCTACTCAATTATTTCTACCAAATATTTTTGGATTTCATCGTCTTTTGGAGGACTTTCCATCGCTTTGCGGGTGACAGAATTGGACGCGATAAAGGTAGCGAACCTCGCTGATGCCCAGGGGTCTCTGGTTTGTGCTAGCCGCACAAAAAAAGAAGCTGCAAAAATATCGCCTGCACCAGTTGCATCCACCTCTTCTTGTTGAGGAGCTCGAAAATTCCTTACATCTCCATGCCAATAGACCCGAGCGCCACAGGAACCTTCAGTGATCACCAGAACTCGTATCCCATACACCAGATCAGCGATCAAACTTTCATCATATTGTAAATCTTCAATGCTGAGTACAACCGCATC
>CAYSFA010000248.1:0-3232 GCA_964430025.1 uncultured Anaerolineaceae bacterium
TTTTGGATTTTCCACCTCATTTTGAATGGGTAGAATGGTTACTGAAATTGTGCTTTTGTCCAGCTTAAACTGGGCAGTATCTTCGTCTACCTTTTTGTACTCCCCAGCCAGAATATTCGATTTTCCAATGAAATCTGCTACGAACTCAGAATTTGGATGATTATATATTTCCTCCGGGGAGCCAATTTGCATAATTTTTCCCTGGTTCATCACGGCAATTCGATCAGAAATGGTTAATGCTTCTTCCTGATCATGAGTAACGAAGATGGAAGTGATCCCTAAGTTTCGCTGTAGTTCTCTAATCTGAATACGTGTTTCAACCCTGAGCTTCGCATCCAGGTTGGAAAGAGGTTCATCCAGCAGTAATACTGCAGGTTTCATCACCAAACCACGCGCTAAAGCTACACGTTGTTGTTGACCACCAGATAATTGGCGAATGGAGCGTTCTCCCAGACCCGATAAACCAACCATGTTCAGCGCATCTGCAACCAGTTGGCGAATTTCTTTGACGGGAAGTTTTTTTACACGTAAACCATAGGCAACATTTTCGTATACGGTCATATGGGGGAAGAGAGCATAATTTTGAAAAACCAAGGAGGTTGGTCGCTTATCAGGTGAAAGTTTGGTTACATCCTTCCCATCCATAATAATTTTTCCACTTTCTGGTTGTTCAAAGCCGGAAAGAATCCTTAGTAAAGTAGTTTTGCCGCATCCACTAGGGCCTAATAAACAAAGCATTTCTCCTTTTTGTACTTGCAGATCCACTCCGTCGACTGCTTTGACTTTCCCAAAAGTCTTGTGGATACCTTCTAATTTAACCATTTAGAGACTCCTCATTGAATACTAAATTTTTCTAATCCAAATACTTTGCCAATAACTGTAATAGCAACCAAAGCCATCACTATCAAAAGACTGGAGATAGCCGTTACAGTGGGGTCAAGACCATATTCCAATTGCGAGAAGATCCTGACAGGCAAGGTGGTTGTCCTCCCACCAGTAATGAAAATGCTGACGGTTGTTTCGTCGAAAGATGTGATAAATGAGAACAACCCTGCCACAATTAAACCTGGCTTGATCAAAGGTAAGGTGATCGTACGGAAGGTATGAAAAGCACTGGCACCCAGATCCCTGGCGGCTTCATGTAGAGAATTATCAAAACCTACCAGACTTGAAGAGATTGTTCTTACCACATAAGCGGATGTCAGGACGAGATGTGCCAGAAATAATCCCTGGAAAGTTGCAGTCTGGCGGACTTCCACTAAAAATCGTAATAATGCAATACCGACGATTACCGCAGGTAGCATCAATGGTGAAAGGAATATTGATCGGATAAATTCCCTTCCAGGAAAATTGTAGCGTGATAGACCAAGACTCGCCAATGTTCCGACGATTAATGAAACAACCATCGATAATGTAGCCAAACGGACACTTAATAAAAATGAACGAGTGTATTCTGGACGATCCAACAGACCCGTGTACCATTTAGTAGAGTAACTACTTGGTGGAAAGCTGATCATGCTGGATTCAGAGAAGGAACTCAGAATGACTAATGGAAGGGGGAGAATAATAAATCCAATTATTAGAAAGATGATCAGTTTTGAAGCAACAGGAGCAATTAATCCGAACACTTTCTGAATAGATGAAAAGAATTTGCTTATGGCAGAACTTTTTTGAAAGAACCTGGCAATGGAAGAATTAATAGAATAAATAAATTCCTTGACATTGCTTTTCATCCTTGAAAAGATAGAAATCTTTGATTCACGACTCTGTTTTGCGTCAGCTTGTCGAAGATCACCACTCGATGCAATTTTTGTGTATGAGGTTACGATAATAATTGTGAAAACCAACAAGATCAGTGAAGCGGCAGCAGCAAAAGGCCAGTTTAACAAAGTCGTTGCTTGCTGGTAAATCAACATCGTCATAACCATAATTTGACCACCCCCTAACAGGCGTGGGGTCACATAGGAACTGAAGCTCAATAAAAAGACAAATAAACTACCCGCTATGATGCCTGGAATACTTAATGGGAAGATTACTTTCCAAAATGCACCTAAAGCACTACTGCCCATATCCCGGGCAGCTTCTTGTAAAGAAAAATCAATATTGGAAAGCACACTATTGATAGACATGACCATATAAGGCATGAATACTTGTGTTAGTCCAATAATGATACCGATTTCACTGGGGATAAAATTAAATTTAGGGATATTCATCAGATCCAATAATTGATTAATGGGGCCATGCCTGCCTAATACAATCATTAAACCGAGAGTTCGAGCAACAACGTTTGTTAATAATGGGGTTAAGATCGTAACCAATAAAATAGTTTTAGCAAATCCACGGGATTTATTAATCAGAAGTGCCAGTGGGTAACCAAGGATTAGCGACAAGAGTGTGGTTCCCAAAGCTATTCTGAAAGTGACGAATAAAACTTTGAAATAATAAGGATCTGCAAAACGAGTGTAATTTTCAATCGTAAATGTCCTGTCTATCAATCCACTACCAGGAATGCCTTTGAAAAAACTGATAGAAAATAACATAATCATTGGAATAAAAAAACCAATGGTTAGGATAATCAGTCCTGGGGTTATAAACAGGTAAGGTGTAATGTTTTTTTTGCTATTATTTTGTTGCATTAGTTCACACCGTCCAATTGATCTGGATTTTTATTAATCGTAGCATGATCGATTAGATCGTCTTTGTTGGAATTTGGAGAGGGCATTGCCCTCTCCAAATTGAAAATTGTATTGATGTTGTTCGATTATTCTAAGATTTCTCGATTCCAGCGATCAGTCCAATCGTTTAAGTTCGCTGAAATGGTCAGATTGTCAAGCATGATCAAAGTTGCTACTTGTTCTTCACCGTACGGCATGATTGCAGCCAGGTCATCAGGCAGCACAACTGTTTTGTTGGTTGGTGCATAGAAAAGGACACGAGCATATGCTTCCTGGACAGCCTGACTTAAATGGAGGTTGATCCAGACTTCTGCAAGATCTACATTGGCTGTGTTGGTTGGAATTGCAGCAGCATTCATTGCTAAAGGTGTTCCTTCTTCAGGGGTTACAAATTCTACCTTACCGCCTTGTGATTTGTAGGATTCAACGTAACCACGAATTTGAGGAGCTAACCAGATATCACCTTGTTGGAAGCCTAAATTGGTTTCATCAATACCGGAGAGGATCATTGGGAATGGTTTGAGTGCCTTTATTGCTTCGAATCCAGGATCGATGTT
>CAYSFA010000249.1:0-962 GCA_964430025.1 uncultured Anaerolineaceae bacterium
CCTGCGATATTACTCCGACCACACGCGATGGTGATGATTTTATTGCAACATTCGCAGGCAATGATGACTTCCTCTCAGCAGAATCAGATCCAGTCAGTGGGCCAACCATCAACAAAGCTGACACGCAGGTGAGTATTGCCACCAACCTGAATCCTGGTGTGG
This sequence comes from uncultured Anaerolineaceae bacterium, assembly GCA_964430025.1. Lineage (GTDB taxonomy): Bacteria > Chloroflexota > Anaerolineae > Anaerolineales > Anaerolineaceae > UBA6170. The sequence goes on from CAYSFA010000249.1 coordinate 163, forward strand.
AGGGTTCTGAAATCACCTTCACCGCGCAGGTGAGTGTTGAAGCACCAGGCGCAGGCGAACCAGATGGATACGTTCAATTCATGGTGGATGATGTTGCATTCGGTGATCCTGCCGTAGTGGTGGATGGAAAAACCTCATTTACCACCACCGACATCGAATTAGGCATTCATGCGGTGAAAGCTGTTTACCAGGGAAGTGATCTGTTCAACGGTTCCACGTCGGTTGCCCTTTCACAAAAGATAGTGGTAGGGGATCAATCCAGCAATATTGACCCTGATGAAGAAAAGATCATTACCTATCACGGGCAGCAGAATGGGAAACCGGTAACCACTCAAATAAAGATCCCAGCCGGAGCTACAGGTGAAAACGTAACGGTCGTGTATCGCCAATTTGAAGAATCGGATATGACGGAACCACGTGGTTTGAACTTTGTGACCCATTTCATTATGGAATTCTATGTTGATGGTGAATTGCAACCAGCTTATCAGCTTCAAAAACCAATAGAATTCAGTATGACTTACAATCCTTATGGTTGGGATGTAGAAACCCTACAAATTTGGGGTTGGAGGACTTTGGAAGAAAAATCATGGCAGCAGGATACTATTGAGATCATTGATCATGACAATATGTCCAACACTATTACCTTCACATTAAGCGGCCAAATCAAAGAATTCTATTCTCTGTTGGGCGTCCAGGAATACACACTCTTCTTACCCGTCATCAATCGATAAACATCTCTTTCCCCCTTCAAACAGGGTTGCTGTAACAGGCAACCCTGTTGGGGGTTAATTCTTTAAGTA
>CAYSFA010000249.1:972-3180 GCA_964430025.1 uncultured Anaerolineaceae bacterium
AAAGGCTCTAGAGAAACCTCTCCCTGATCATCCAAAAAGCAGATTCTGGCATGCGGGATGGCGTTGAGGAGTTTGGTGACAGCACGGACATAGCGGCGGAGTTGGCCAGAATATTGGTTCGCAAGCCCGGTCCTCTGGTCGATTCTATGAATTGCATCCGTCTTAAAATCAATGATCTGCCAACCGGTGGGGGTTCGATAAAGCATGTCTATGTAACCGCTTTCCGCGAATTTCCCTGAGGTGTAGGTATAAGGGACTTCGTGATAGCTCTCCAAAGCGCTTTCAATCTCCTGCCGGATAGGATGTTCGGAAAAACGTGACAACAAGTTCGTGGCTTCTTGAATGACCGCGGAAAGTTGCTCGGTCTGGGCAATGCCTTCATTCCGTGCAGTGGTTTCTAAAAGGATGGGCAGGTTGGGATTTCCTGGCATGCACCAACATTGCAGGGCTTTGTGCACCATTCTACCTACTACTGTTGGGGGAATCAGCTTTACGCTGCTGGTTACACGCCAATTGCGAAACTCTTCCAGCTCATCTTCTATTTGTATCTGAACTTCCTGGTTAACAATGGGTGTGTAGATAGGATTTTCAGTCTCATTTTGCGAGATCTGCAGCGCTTCAGCTACCTCCAGTGGTTGGATCTGCGTATCCTGTGCGATCATCCAGGCTCGTACCGGTTCGCCGCTGACCAGTCTTCCTTCCCAGGGTGTACCGGCTTCCCCCGCTACCTCTACCAGATCAATTTCAGCCGCACCGAGTAATGGGTCCAGCCAGGCACTCCCTTTCCATTCACCTTTCGAGTTTTGCGTAATAAATCCATTGATAAGCAATTTCTCCTGGCTGCGGGTCATCGCGACATAAAGAACCCGCAGATTCTCAGCTTCTTTTTCGGCTTTGTTCTGGACTTTTGCCAGGCGGTGGATGAGTGGTTCCGGATCCAACTTACAGGTTAACCCGAAGTCGGGCAGCAGAAAAGCCAGGTCACTTCCTCCTCGCGGTTCGCGATTGGTATCCGCCAACACCACGATCGGGAACTGCAGCCCTTTGGAACGGTGAATGGTCATCAACCGTACCGATCCCTGCGCTTCGGCGGAGGCCTCCCCTTCTCGTGCACCAGCATCATCCAGGGTTACCAGATAATCCAGGAAATCACGCACGTTGATTTTTCCACTGGCTTGTGCGTCCTGGATTAATTTATCCAGATTTCGCCAAAGCCGCCCACCTGTACCTGTGGTATCTTCTATGCTGAGAATGGTACGGTAATCGGTGACGTCCACCAACCGTTTGAGCAGCTCCGCTACCGGGACGCGATCCACCCAGGGAAGTAGCTGGTTGATAATCCTGTTGGCGTGGTTTACGCGATCCAGATCCGAAGGAGAAAGGTAGCTGCAATCTGCTTTCAAGGCCTCGATGAAATGCCTGGCTTTTCCCTCCTGCCAACGTAATTGGTAAAGAACAGCATCACTGAGCCCAATCGCTGGTGATCGCAACATGCCAGCCATTGCAAGATCATCGCTGGAGTCGGCCAATGCTCGCAGGATGTTGAGCACATCGCGGATCTCTGGCCTGTCATAGAATCCACGCCCCGCGACGGTCACAAAGGGGATGTTGGCATCTTCGAAAGCGTTTTCGTATTCGGTAAATCCGGTAGATGCACGGAAAAGCAGGGTAACATCATCCCAATTCCGAATTTGACCTTCCTGTTTGAGTTCGATCAATCGTTGTGCTAACGCGATGGCAGCGTTGGGACGGGCATCCAAGGTGCTTTCACCGCTGCCCAGCACAAATTCGAGGTGAGGCGATTGCATGTTTGCTTCAGGGTCATTGTAGTGGGCGATCATGGCTTCGTATCCCACGAAATAAGGGGGCTCAGGTTCATCCTCTGTCACCATTACTTCTCGCAACAAATCACCCATGCAGTTCATGAGCGGTTTGTGGGTGCGGAAATTTTCATCAAGATCAATGATCAAACCTCCTTCCGCTTTAACCCGATTACGAATGAAACGGAAAACAGTTACATCGGCACGACGGAACCGGTAAATGCTCTGTTTTAAGTCACCAACTACAAACAAATTTCCTGAAATGCCAGCTAACGCTTCCACCATTGCCCGTTGGCGTGGGTTGGTATCCTGAAATTCATCCACCATCAGTGCGGAAACCTGATTTTGCCAGTGTTGTTGAATTTCCGGAATTTTAAGCAGGGTGGAT
>CAYSFA010000250.1:0-3147 GCA_964430025.1 uncultured Anaerolineaceae bacterium
CTTTTTTCTTTCTTATTCGCCAGGTTGGGTCATCAATTTCTCTGAGGGGATCTTTTGCCGCAATCACCATGGTCGGCTGGCTGACCGCGATCTCCTCTTTTTCCACCACCGCGCACAGGGCTGCTGAGATCAACCAGTCATCGTGCACTTCAAAGCCATTGACATCGCGCGTGCCGGGGGGTACCTGCCAGCGCAGTAATTTTTCCGGACCAACTGAGAGGCTCGATTTACATGCGCGTGCCTGTGAAAAAAATTGTGTTTGTTCCACGTCAGAATCGCGGTAATCCTTGTATCGACCACTGTCGATCAGGGCTAAGAAGTCCCATCCCAGGCGGCTCTTGCTGCTAACCGAAAATTGAAAGGGGATCACCTTCCCCGGCAAGGCACGCTGTAAAAAAGACGCGACCCCCGCCCCGATGCCAGTGGCATCCACCACGAATTGGCGCGGCCGCCACAGCTTTGCCAGGGCAAGCACCTGCTCGAATAACTGGCTTTGTGAAACCCCCTGCCAGGCTTGCCGCCCCACCACCAGGTAATATTTTTGCATCACACCCCAACTGCTTTTTTGGAATTGCAGCTGAAAAATCGTTAATGCACTGTAATCCCGTTTGGGGTTGCTCAACTGTCCACTGACAGCGGAACCCTGATCCTCCCCAGCTACATCCAGGCAGAACAGGTAAGTCGCACCTTCTTGTGGATGAGAATGCCTGGGGTGTTCCCCTCGCAGCATGGTTAAGCGTCCTTCATGGAAGAGCCTGCCGCCATTCTCCAGCATCTCTGAAAAGAACTGGGTGCGTACCATCGGGTGATCACGCCCCAACTGATCGATCTGGTGCTGCACGAAGCGGCCATAAGCAGGCACTTCCCGGCTGACAGCTTGCGCGTCCAGCACGAAAGCACGCTGTAAACCATCGCGGGCTTGCTGTTCCCGCGCCACCATTAATTCACGCGCCAGCAAAGTGTCTTCCGTCCAGGCGGTTCCCCAGAAAACCCGGGTGGCATTGGTGCTGGCTGCCATGGGGGCTATCTCTTTATCAAATTTTTCGAGGGAAACATCCTGCGCTTCATCGACCTGCAAGAGGGTGGAAGCCGTTGCCCCAACAATATTCGCTTCTGGTGCCCCGGACAAGAAGGTGATGCTGGCTTTGCCCACCCGATAGCGGTAGCCGGCTTCCTTCTGCCATAAGCCCATAAACAAAGGATGTTGGCTCAGAACCCGTTCCAGGCGGCGCATGGCATTTTGGCTCTGTGGTTTCCAGGTGGGTGAAATTTTGACCAGTTCCCCGCCAGCGAAAGAAAAACACAGTAATAGATAAGCTTCTACCTGAGCTTGAAGTTCATTCTTTCCACTCTGGCGGGGAAACATGACCACGAAGGAATCGCCGCGGGCTGATAATACCGAGTCAACGATGGCATTCGCGACTGCTCGTTGGTATTCACGCAGTTTTATCCCCCCTAATCGGGTGAAGAGGGTGATATCGCTCATTGCCTGTCGTAAAGTGCTCGCATGCCGGGCAGCCATATTGGTTACTCCTCCTCCGTAGCATTGGTATGCAGGTCCGAGAGGATCTCCTCGATGGCTTTATTCAGTTCATTCACCGGGCTCTGATCCTTTTCCAGTTTGTGTATGACACTGATTAACCGCGATACCTGCACCACCGCGGTTCCGATGCGATGAACCGCTTCCCCCATTGATTTCAGGTCCGGTTGTTCAGCCATCGCCATTTCGAAAAATCGTTTGATCGTGCAGCGAAACACCTTTAATTCGGCGGTCAGGTTATTAAGGGAAAGGTTGGGCGAATAATCCCGGAAGGAGCTGTCCACATTCTGAAAATAGAAATCATCGACTTCTTTATCCGGGGTATTAATTGGCTGTGCTTTCCTTTTTCTGGGGGTCATACTTCTCCTCTCAATTTAGAAATCTTGTTCTAATTTCGACTCAAGTATGACGGCAACAACAGGTTTTGACAACCTGCATAAATGTGCAGGTTTTTAGGTTAAATCAGCCTTTTTGGCAGGTTTTGGGTAGGTTTTAGGTAGGTTTTAGTAAGGTTTCGGCAAGTTTCGGATAAGGTTTTATCAGGGAATCGGCAAGATTTCGACAGGTTCACAGCTGGTTTTGACTGGCTATTCGCTGATTTTTAGCCGGTTTTAGTCTGGTTTTTGACAGAGTTTTAGCAAGTACTAAGCAAGTTTGTGGCAAATTTTTATACTATGAATAGATTTATTAAACAAAGATAAGAATCTATCGTATGTAAAGCCTCACTTCTCCCCACAATGACAAATTCCGATATAATTAGTGGGAATTTGTCAGACAATTAAATATCGATATTTTCTTCGTTTAAGGAGGAGAAACAACTTATGGAGGGAAACATGACTGCCCTTACAGTACTCACCCAATCTGGTGCTGACCGAGCAGCCTTGCCACTACTTTGGTGGTTAGGACCCATCACAGCGATTGTGGCATTACTATTCGCGTTTTATTTTTATAAACAAATGATGCAAAAGTCTGAAGGCAATGACAAAATGAAATTCATTGCTCAGGCAGTGCGCGAAGGGGCGATGGCTTATTTGCAACGCCAATACAAAGTAGTTGGCATCGTCTTCGCGATTTTATTTGTCATCTTTTTGGTGCTTTCATTCTTTAAATTACAAAATCCGATCGTCCCCTTCGCCTTTCTCACAGGTGGTTTATTCTCGGGAATTTGTGGTTATTTCGGGATGAAAACCGCCACCAATGCCTCTGCGCGGGCTGCCTTTGCTGCAAGCCAGAGTTTAAACTCCGGCTTGCAGGTTGCCTTACGCGCCGGGGCTGTGATGGGGTTGGTAGTCGTCGGATTTGCATTGCTGGACATCACTTTGTGGTTCTTATTGTTATATTTTGGTTTTCCAGTGCTATTCCCTGCGAATTTCATCAGTGTAACTGCTAATCCTCTTCCCCAAATAACTGCCATCATGCTCAGTTTTGGCATGGGTGCTTCCACCCAGGCTCTTTTCGCGCGTGTTGGTGGGGGTATTTACACCAAAGCTGCTGACGTTGGTGCTGACCTGGTCGGGAAAATCGAAGCTGATATCCCCGAGGACGACCCGCGAAACCCGGCAACCATCGCCGATAATGTGGGTGATAACGTAGGTGATGTGGCTGGG
>CAYSFA010000251.1:0-3125 GCA_964430025.1 uncultured Anaerolineaceae bacterium
GCCTGGATGTTTATTTTGAGGGAGATTATCAGGTGGCGATTGAGTGTAAGTTTACCGAAGCAGAAGTCGGTAGCTGCTCGCATGTACAGTTGAAACCCGGTCACCCCACCTGGTGTGATGGGGATTACACGTTGAAAGGAAGTCTTCACCGCTGCCCCCTGACCACCACCGGGGTGAAGTATTGGCAGTTTGTACCTGAGTTGTTCGAATGGAAGAATGATGACGATCTCAGTCCCTGCCCGTTGTATCGCAATTATCAACTGGTACGCAATGTGCTGGCGGTCGGTGTTCAGGATGATGGTACCGTTTCGTTGGAAAATGGTCATGCTGTCTTGATTTATGACGAGCGGAACCCGGCGTTTCAGGAACGCGGGAAGGGATATCAGGCGTTTATGGAGACGAAGGAAGCATTGAGAAATCCACAAATGTTGAGGAAGGCGAGCTGGCAGAGTATTACACGATTGTTGAGGAGAAACGAGGTTCTTCCCTGGTTGACGGATGAGTTGGAGAAGAAGTATGGGGTGTAAGGGCGAAGCATTTGTCTTGCTCGTTTGATCATTTGCGTTAAAAGGTTATTGATCCAGATCACTGTTTGCAAATTCGAAACAAATGCTTTGCCCATACGAAAGGTGGTTGAATGACACGAGGGTTACTGTGGTCCAGCACAGAAATTGCTCAGATTTTTTTCTATCAATTAAGGGGATCTTTCACCTGTTTTCTTAAGGTTCGCTCTCCTTTGGGATTGAACCTTGTGCTATCGGTGACGCCCCATCGATCGACCAGCCGGCTGATCAGCCACCAGGTCCCGATACCCACCAGCAGCATTCCAACGGTAAAAGCCAGGTAGCCGATGCGCCAATCGATCCCGTATTCCGCCAGCCAAACGGAGTATTCTGACATACCACCCATGCCAGCGATTACACCCAAGGGTAGGAAGACCACGTTGATGATGGTCAGGTTCTTGAGCAGGACATTCATGTTGTTATTGATGATGTTTCCGCGTGCATCCAGCAGTCCACCCAGCACGGTGGAGAATATTTCAGCCTGGCGGCCACACTGATGGTTGTCAATGACAATGTCGTCCAGGTATTCCATTTCTTCTTCATTGAATTGCAAACGTTGGGATAGGTGCCGTAGACGGGAGAGTGCCCGACTGTTGGCTTCAATGGCGTTGATGTTGTAGATCAATCCTTCACTCAGGCTGAACATACGCAGTAATTCACGATTTCCAATCGACTGGTTGAGCCGCGTCTGGATTTCACGGGAGGTTCGTTTAACGCGTTTGAGTTCGAGCATAAATTCATTTACAACATATGCCATGATACGCAGGAGCAGGGTTCGTAAAGATTCAGCTCGGTCGCCTTCTTCGATGAGCGGTTCGTCATCAGGCACGACAAGGATCAGGCGGTTGGGTTGGAAGAGCATACCGATGGAAGATATTTCGAGCACTTCCGGCCTTCCATTTGCTTCCAGTTTAGGTCGCTTCATCACGATGAACGCCTGCTTATCATCCGGTTCATATTCCAAACGAGAAATCTCATCGGGGTCCAGGGCGGACTCCAGCATGTGATCATCAATGCCGAGAGCTTCCAGTTTGTCACGCTGGGCTGCGCTGCTTGGGTTTGAGTAAACCGAGACTATCGCTTCTTCAAATGAAGATCTACGTAAATGCTCTCCCACAATAGTGAAGTGAATTTCACCAGGTTGGCTTACTGTCTCTTCCAGGGTTGAGTCTGGTTCGAGTACCCATTCCACCACCTCTTCCATCGTTTTTTCGATCAGGTCCGCTGCACTTTCTATCTCTTCCTGAGGCTGGCTTGGTAATGTATCACGAACTAACTTTTCCAAATCTTCCAGAACCTGCAAGAGGTTGGCGCGGGCATCGGCGGTTAATTGCTCAATCACCTCAATTCGGTCTTCATGATCGAGCGCTTGGATAAAGCGTTCCAGGAGCACCGGTTGTGCTTTCTGGATGACATGCAGTTGCTCCTCATCTTCGGCTGAGGTTAACACATCGATTGCTGTTTGAATCTGATTTTCGATCACCAACTCTTCAAAGTTAGCTACAAAATGATCATCACTGATGTTGTTGAGAATTTCGTCCATAGTCACCTCCTGTTAAATTTCCTTAATCGTGACCCCATTGGGGATCCTATTGAGTTCCCTTGCGGGTAATTAATTTCTTTTTACCTTTGCCATCTGTTCTACCTTTAGGAATGTCCTTTTAGTACAGTTAACCTGAAACCTTTAATTAGCATTACCAAACAATAACCTCGCCCCAAGGGAATAAACCCAAACTGGGTTGAGAAGTCTTATTTTGTTGTTATTTGCGCCATCTTCCCTGCACCTCCAGACCTTGATCGCCTGGATGTGCGGTATTGCGCTAATCATCCAGGATCATTAAATACGTAAGTTACTTCGGTGTACGTCGGCAGGGTCAGATAATTCCTGACCTTCTGGTGATTGAATTAAAGTCTTGTCCATACGCTGGATTATACATCTTAAGGTTTGCCAAGTAAATGTTTGGTTCGCCCCTGGATGAAAGCCATCTTTAGCAGTTAAAATTTTTATCCAAAATGATTAAATGAACCCCCGCAGACAACAGACAGCCTACCAATCACGACGATAGAAATTGTTCCGGATTGTTTGGCTGTGGTGGATATTCCGGAAAGGGAGAGTCTAGATTTGCTGGGTTTTTATTGAGCACCCATGGGGATGGGTGCCATTATGGTTATGGTTGAAATGAATACAGTGCTTTGTTTCCATCCTCATTTGTCAATCTTATAAATCTTGATTAATTTTACTTTCGAGCTGCCGACCTGTGCGATCACACCGCCCTGGAATTTCTGGTGTGGAAAGCAACCTTTTTCTCCCTGATTCTGGTTAAGGATGACCGGGGACAGGTTGCGTATACCGAATTTATTTTCCGATCATTCGGTAAGGGTTTAGGGCAACCACAAGGGTTGCCCCTACCTCACCACCAGGGGTAGGAAGATATAACGTTCCGTCTTTACGATTGACCCCGCCAGGTAGCCGGCTTGCAAACGAAAATTGCTGCTGGTCCGAATAATGTATAATCTTTAGGATTGTCTTTTATTTAAAAACTAATATTATTAGTTTTATTA
>CAYSFA010000252.1:0-3114 GCA_964430025.1 uncultured Anaerolineaceae bacterium
AAGATTTAGTACGCAAAAACGCAAAGAAAAAACTAAGTCGCAAAGGATAAATTAATTTAACCTTTGCGACTTGTTCTTTATCCTTAGCGTCTCTGCGTTCCTAATCTTTTCCTTGCTCAATCCTCAACCCTAATTGCTCCTTAATCTTTTCCTTGCTCAATCCTCAACTCTAATTGCTTCCTGATTTTCTCCTCGATCAACCGATCCAGCTTCTTCTCATAGTTGATCATATCCCAACCCTGCGTCACGGCCGCCACCTGGGTGATCCCGATCAACACGATCAGAACAGTCAGCAAAATCGCTGCCCAGATGCTCCAGGAGAAAATCTTCTCCTGCGCGTTGAGCAATTCCTGTTGAATTTTCTCCAGATCGCTCAGGTAATCCCCGATCACATCCTGCGCGGTGGAAAGGTCGCTCTGGAAATTGGCAAAACTGCTGCTGATCTCATCAATTCCGGTTTTCAACGAGAGCAGGTTGTCCTTGCTATCGGTCAGGTTCCCGGAGATCTCATCCATCGAGCTGGGAATCTCGGTGAGGGTGTCGCCTATCTCTTTGAGTGCTTCATTGAGTGGTTTGGGGGGCTCATAGACCATGTTCAGGATGGGGATGCGCGAGAGGCCGTATAAGAGGTTGTCGATGATCAAGGCTGAGCTTTGAGCGGCAACCACGGAGAGCTTGGTGTCCTCGAGGGTGTCTTTGATGTCGAATTTAAAGAGGTTGGAGAAGGAGGTGATCAGGTTGCTGGTATCTTCCATTGATTGCGCCATCAGCGAGGTTGAATCCTCCAGCGAATCGAGACTGGTACGGATGTTGGTCAGGCTCGAATCGACCACCGTCAGGCCTGAAATACTGGTATTGACCATCTTTTCCGAGAGGACAAGGCCATCCAAAATGCGCGTAGCCACTGGTAATCTCACTCGCCATACCTGTACCAGCGAAAAAAAGGAAATCAACAGACCTACAATCGAAAGCGCGATCAGTATTACCCCGAAAACTTTGCGTGTGAAATTCATACAACCTCTTTCCTGGTTCATTCTCCCCTTATTTGTGGGGTCTTGGTACAATTCTATTGTATTTTAGCAGTTAATTGCATAAAGGAGCTTCCAGGGAAGGAAATGAACTTTGATGAATAACATCAGAACAGATTATCGCCAATTGTGGGCTGAACTGGTTGCATTGGGAGATCGACGCCGCCAATATAAGCAGGAATCCATGCTGGAAGACCGCTGGCATGGCAAAGCCAGAGAATTTGATCAACGGGTTAATGAGCGTTGGAAGCATGAGGATTCCAGCCGGGCGTTTCTGCGCAGAACTCTTCAGGAATTCCCGGAAGCAAGCGTGCTGGATATTGGCGCGGGGAGCGGTGCCTGGGTAAGCCTGATGGCCGGATTGGCTGGGAAGGTCACAGCGCTTGACCCATCCGCCAGTATGCTGGCAGCGTTGCAGGAGCGTGTGCAGCGCGAGGGATTGGAGAATGTCGAGATCGTGGAAGGCTGCTGGCCGGATGTTCGCGTAGGAGTGCATGATATCGTGTTTTGCTCGCACGCCATGTATGGAGCAGCTGACTTACCCGCCTTTATTAGTGCGATGCAGGAAGTGACGCGAAGACGTGTGATACTACTGATTCGTGCTGCCAAACAGAACGGGCTGATGGCTCGCGCGATGGAAATGGTGTGGGGACACCCGAATGACAGCCCGAATTACCAGGTCGCTATGCCAATTCTGTGGGAGATGGGTATCTTCCCGAATGTACTGATGGAGGAAGAGCACCTTTGGAAACCCTGGGCACACCCCAGTTTGGAAGATGCTCTGACAGAAATGAAATCACGGTTGGGATTGTTTGAAAATTCTGTTTGGGATGAGAAATTGCTTTCGCTGCTTAAGGATAACCTGCGCTTAGAAAACCAGGAATATGTATGGCCTGATGGTGTACGAACAGCTTTGTTATATTGGGACATATAGAGAGGTATTATTTTGCGTAGCCATTATAATTTGAATTATTTTGCAATTTTAGATAATGATGCTCGTAAGAAAGAGAAAAAGGATGAATAAATTCATACGCAATTTTAAGTGGGTTCTCAATTTTGGTCTTGGAGCAGTGCTGGGGCTGGAAATAAGCAATGCTTTTCGACCAAGCTTACGAAGCCGATTAATTTATGGGTTGTTAAAACTGCTGCATAAACCGAACATCCCTGAAAGTATTGAAGATCAGCGTGGGTATTTGGAAAAGCTGGAGGAGCTTGTACCACCACCCTTGAAACTGACTCCAAACGAAGTGAATGCCAATGGAATCGCCTGTGAATGGGTGCTGCCCGAGAAGGCCATTCCCACCCAGGTGGTGTTCTATCTGCACGGCGGCGGATATGTGACCAAATCGCCGGTGTTGCACCGCAACTTCCTTTACCAGCTGGCGCAGGCAAGCCTGGCACAATTCCTGATGGTGGATTACCGCCTGGCGCCGGAGAATCCTTTCCCGGCAGGTCTGGAGGATGCGCTGGTGGCTTATGATTGGCTTTTGGACCAGGGTTGGGATCCATCCCAAATCCTTTTCGCTGGAGATTCGGCTGGGGGAGGCCTTACACTGGCGACTTTGCTGGCCTTGCGTGATCTCGGGAAACCTTTACCGGTGGGTACGATCCTGATTTCACCCTGGACGGACCTGACCGGCAGTGGGGAGTCGATTGAGCGTCTAAAAGACCTGGACGTGATGCTCTCCTGGGAGAATCTGCGCGAAAGCGCGTTGGATTACGCCGGAAAAGAGCCTCTTTATCACCCCTGGATATCTCCGCTTTTCGCTGATTTCAAAGGACTGCCGGATAGTTTGATCCTGGTGGGGGGGCGTGAGATTCTGATGGATGATTCGACCCGCCTGGCGACACGTATGATCGAAGATGGTGTGGAGGTGGACATGATCATCGAGCCGTATATGGGGCATGTGTACCCAGCCACCGGCCCGGCCATACCAGAGGCACAGAGGGCGATTCAGGCAATCGCTGATTTTATAATTAAGTGTTAGGTACCCCTTCGGGGAATTGGAAGGATGGAAAGAGGAAAAGATATTAGCCCAAAAGCGCAAAGGGTTAAAATAACAAGTCGCAAAGGGGAAAATTGTTA
>CAYSFA010000253.1:0-3085 GCA_964430025.1 uncultured Anaerolineaceae bacterium
TGTAATTCCTGGCGAATTTTGGTTTCAATTTGTTCTAGTTGTTCCGGATGACGAACAAAATCCAGTTCATTGCAATCGAGAATGAGAATTTTGGATTTATGACCGGTTTTGAAGAAGTACTCATCATAAGCTAAATTCAACTCATGAATATAATCCCTCTCCATGGTGCGTTCATATGGACGATCACGCATGGCGATGCGTTGCATCAACACATCGGTGTCCGCCCTTAAATATACCATCAGTTCCGGCAGAGGAATTTTCTCCGCCAGGGCTTCATGAATTTTGAAATACATGTCCAATTCATCGCCTTTCAGGTTGATGCGTGCGAAGAGTGAATCTTTATCGAAGGTGTAATCACTGATCAGATGTTTTTCCGTGGAGAGCAACTCCGGTACGCGTTGATTCTGTTGGCGGTAGCGTGATAAGAGGAAGAACATCTGGGTCTGAAAGGCATACAGGGCACGGTTGGCATAGAAATTACTGAGGAAAGGGTTTTCTTCAAAGACTTCCAACAGCAAATTGGCTTCAAAGGCAGGCTGTAACATCCGGGCGAGGGTTGTTTTTCCCACACCTATGACGCCTTCGATCGAAATGAACATAAACTCTCCTATTTATGAATTATTTTTGCTTGACAGTCAGTCAATTAACTATAAACTATTTTAAGGTTTTCAGCATAAATTTTGATGAGAAAAATCCCTTTATTCTGGATATCATTAGCCGTGATATTGGGCATCGTCGTTGCTTCCGTCCTACCCATTGAAAGAGGGATTTGGCAACTCCTTGTTCTGATTTTGGCTGGCTGTGTGCCGCTGGAAATTCTGATTCGTAAAAAGTGGGCAGGCACCAAACTACTAATTTTGCCTATCACCCTCATATTGTTGATGTTCGCGGGTGGTGGTTGGCGTTATCAGGCAGTCCGTTTTCCGGAAATTACCCCTGATAAGCTGGAGTATTACAACAACCAGGGGAAGATTAACCTGGTAGGGAATATCTGTGCTGATCCACAATATGGTGACACTACCGTAAGGTTGGTTGTGTGTGTGAAGGAAATGATTGAACCAAGTGTTCAGCCTATTGAGGGGAAGGTAATGGTGTTTCTCAAATCAGGGACCTGGCGATATGGGGATCAGGTTGAGCTTTTTGGTTCCGTCACAACCCCGTTTGAAAGCGAAGATTTTTCATACAAAGAATTCCTTGCCCAACGCGGCATCACTTCGGTGATGAGTTTTCCCTGGATAGAGCTGATTGAGCACGATAACAAATTTAGTGTGATGCGCGGATTATTTTCCATTCGGTATGCAGCTTATGAAAAGATTCTGCAATTCTACCCCCAACCGGAAGCAGGTTTATTGTCCGGCATTCTCCTGGGAATTGAAACCGATATTCCCGGCGATCTGAAAAATGCTTTTCAAAACACAGGCACGGATCACATTATTGCGATCTCTGGTTTTAATATGACCATCCTGGCAGGGATTTTCCTGAAGGGTTTTCGTAAATGGCTTACGATCTGGTGGGCAGCTTTTTTTGCTGTGCTTACGATCGGGCTATACACCATTTTGGTCGGAGCTGCCCCGGCGGTGGTACGCGCGGCTGTCATGGGTGGATTGGCTATCAGCGCCAGCCTGATCGGAAGAGGGCAATCCGGGAAATACACCCTTATTTTGACGGCAGCAGTATTGTGCGCGTTCAACCCCTTGTTGTTGTGGAATGCAGGGTTTCAATTGTCAGTGATGGCGACCCTGGGGCTGGTATTGTATGCCGGAAGATTACAAAATTGGTTTACCAACGTAGCGAAGAAATTTGTAAATGAAGAACGAGCGGAAAAACTAACCAATTTAATTAGCGAATATATTCTGTTTACCCTGGCGGCACAGCTCACCACGATGCCCATTTTGCTCTACCACTTTGAGCAGGTATCTTTGATTTCCTTGCTGGCAAATCCCCTCATTCTACCTGTGCAGCCCATCACCATGATTTTGGGAGGGATTGCAGTTATCACCGGATTGCTGATTCCCCCGCTTGGACAATTGTTATCTTATGTAGTCTGGATTTTTCTTTTTTATACCAATCAGGTAGTCTCCTGGCTGGCTCAATTCTCCGGTGGAACGTTTGTGGTTGGTGAACTACCTATCCTCGGTGTTTTGGCTTTGTACGCGCTGATATTCTTTCTCACCTATAATAGTAAACAACTGTTTATCCAAAGTTTGAAAAGACCAGCAGTTATTTTAGCTGGAATGATGACTGCGATTATTTTGGTTTGGAATTCCGTTTTGCTACGACCGGATGATCGACTGCATATCTGGATTATGGATGAAGCAAACCAGGGAGCGATTCTTTTACAGACACCTGGCGGAAAAAGGATTCTGATCAACTCCGGGGAACTTGCCAATCCCTTGAGTGGTGAGCTGGGCAAACACCTTCCTGCCATCAACCGGAGATTGGATCTGGCCATCGCAAGCGGGACGAAAGAGATGAATTATCAGGCGTTTCCAAAAATCCTTGAACGTTTTTTTATTTCCCAATTTGTCTGGTTGGATACCATTCCCTTAAGTCGATCAGCTGATGAGATCAATATTATCCTGAAAGAAAAGAACCGCGATATTCGGGTGCTGCGGGATGGTGAAAAGATCGATTGTGGGGACGGGGTTGTGATTGAGAATTATCAACAAAAATATTCAGGGATTGGCTGGCTGCTGACCTATCAAGGGTTGCGTTTTGTTGTGCTGGACGAGGAGGCAGCCCTGCCGGAGGAGAGCGAGATCCTGGAGGGAGCGATTGTTTTATCTTCATCCGGTGATTTGATCACCTTGACAGAACAGAAGATCGTTCCCCAGCTGCTCATCCATCATCAGCTCGAAACCAATGAGGATATACCAGGCCAAATCAGCACCGATACGATCGGCAAGATTGAGATTGTTACAGACGGTTCACAACTATGGATCAATGGGGAGAAATGAAGATTCATCCTAATCCTGACATAATCGAGAAGGAAACCTGACGGGAATATACTATGTGAAATGAAATTCGTTTTACCGATGGCACCAAAAAGATTGTTTTATTTGATCAAGTAAGTCAAACGAAATCT
>CAYSFA010000254.1:0-3063 GCA_964430025.1 uncultured Anaerolineaceae bacterium
CATCTTCTGCTGCCGGGTTTCCCATGGCACGTAAAGCATCCCCAAAATCAAACAACGCTGAACCGGGCATGATCGTATCCAAATCTATGAGACAGACTGCCTGATGGGTGTTGTTATCAAAAAGAATATTGTCCAGTTTGGTGTCATTATGGGTTACCCGCCAGGGGATTGTATTTTCCTGAAGAGCATCCCAAATCGAAGAAAATTTATGAGCACGGCTCTCTAGAAACTCAATTTCATCTTTGGTTTCTTGTTTTAACTCACGATCTGTACCTTCTAATGCTATTAAGAAATCCTGATAACGTTTAGGAGTGTTATGAAAATCCGGAATAGAAATATGCAGGGAATGAACCGGGTATGCAGCCAATTGTTTGAGAAATTCACCGGTGACCCGACCAGCTTCTTTGACACAATTTATATCCGAAGTCGTCTGATTGGTGTAACACCTTTCAATTCGTTCAAATAATCGCCAATAACTACTATCCGGGGCGTGATAAAAGATATCTCCGGTTAATGTTTTGAGAATTCGCAATTGTCTTTGGGATGGGTTTTGGTTTGCAAGAAAACTAGTTACGAGATGAATATTATTCATTAATCGAATCGGATCCCTAAAAACATTGGTGTTGATGCGCTGCAGGATCGTTTCTGGAAATTCGGGATGTTGGGAGTGAATAAACCAGCCATCATTAATATGACCATCAGTGATTCGTTGGGCGATAAACTTAACCGAACCTAAAAAGGGGAATATATAGGGAGATAAATCGAAAGAATGCATAAGTCTAAATTGAATTAATTAATACAGAATCAGTGCAATTAATCCTACCACGAGACAAATCAGCAACGCGGGAATCATCGTAAAACGGATGATTTTACCTTCACTGCCTTGCAGGTTGACCACTGAACTGGCTGCCACTACTTTAACCACGCAAATCATATTGCCGATCGACGCTCCAACTGTTTGCAATGCATTGATCGTGGATGGATCGAGTTTATTCTGAACTGCTGCACCAAATTGGAATAAGGTGAACATTAAGTTACTGAAAGTAGCACTGCCGGATATGAAAGTTCCTAATGTCCCAATGAATGGGGCGAAAAGCGGCCATGTAGATCCTAAAAGCGATGCGACGATGCTGGCCAATTCAATAGGCATGCTTTCCAGTCCGATTCCATTGACCCCTGAATTGATAAAAACCCGTCCCAATGGAACGGCGGTTCCTAACGCGATTATGGTGCCTATCAGACTTTTAGAAGTGGTTTTAATTGCTGAACTGAAAGTTCTTATCCCTGGTCCCAATAAAAAGATGCTTATCACCGCGGTTAAGGTAAATACTGCCCCTGGTGAATAGAAAGGCGCAAAACTGGTAGATATCTCAGTCCCAAGTATCTTTGTCCAGCCTGCCTGAATTGCATTCAACCAATTATAGAATGGCAGGAAACGCATTCTGGTAAGTAATAAAAGTACTGTGGCTATTCCATAAGGGGATATTGCTTTCCACATCGGGATTAATAATGGTTCATTGAAGTGCTCAAATTGAGCCGGGGCAGCGGAATTGAAGACCCAGGGCTTTTTGGGTAACAGGATTCCTTTTTTTGCCAGTGCCACCATGATGATTAACGCGAGCATACTTCCTAATAACGCAGGGAATTCTGGTCCCATAAGAACTGAAATCAGTAACGCGAAAGTGGTATAGGTAAATCCCGCCAATAAGGCAAATTTCCAGATCGCAAACCCTTCCTTCCAACTCTTATTTTCTCCCCAGAAACGAGTGAGCATGGCGGAAAGCATCAATGGCAGCAAAGTACCAGGCAGCCAGTTGAGCAGGGATGCTTTCACACTGGCTATCTGGATAAACTCCATAACGGACATGGATCCAAGATAATTCGTCACAATAGGGGCCAGGTCAGACCCTTGTTGCAGCCCTTGGGCTAAGCCAATTATAAAGGTTGTTCCGATACTGCCGTATGCCACCGGAAAACTATTCGAAATCAATGCCAGCACCACTGCCGCCATGGGGGGAAACCCGATCGCTACCAACAGTGGAGCAACAATAGCTGCTGGCGCTCCGAATCCGGATGCTCCTTCGAGGAAGGCATTAAATAACCAGGCAATTAGAATCACCTGCACCCGGCGGTCGGGCGAAATGGTGGTGAAAAAATGGCGGATGCTATCAAGTGCACCGGTATGTCGTAAAACGTTTAACAGGAATATTGCGCCGAAAATGATCCATAGAACAGAGAAAGCGATGATTACCCCTTCTATAGAGGCAGCCAGGATATGAATCATTGGAATTTGCCAGATGAAAAAAGCCAGAACAACATGAATTAACCAGCTTAAAGGCATGGCTCTAATCGCCGGGAAACGGAGAATGACCAGAAAAATTAAAACTAATAAAACGGGGGATAAAGCAACGAGAAAAGTTAGCGCGTTCATGAAGCCTGCTGATGTAAGAATTGGTTCGATTTTACCATCGGAGGAGGTTTCCCGTGAGAGTGGGTAAAAAAAGCAGGAGGTAAGATATCTTAAGAGATTGCATTTATAATAAAAATATCTCAATTTTGCAGAGGTTATTATGGTTGGTTCATTCGATCATTATCAGTCTCCTTTGAGTTGGCGCTATGCCAGTCTGGAGATGCGTTCGCTTTGGGGTGAGAACAACAAACGCCTGTTATGGCGTAAGATTTGGGTTGCCTTGGCTCAGGTTGAGTCTGAATTTGGCTTGTTTTCCCCTGATTTAGTGGAGGAACTGGCATCCCAGGCAGAGAATATCGACATGGAAACTGCCCTTGAAATTGAGTCCAGAATTCATCATGACCTGATGGCGGAATTGAAAACTTTCGCTGCTCAGTGTCCACAGGCAGGTGGAGTTTTGCACCTTGGTGCAACTTCGATGGATATTGAAGACAATGTGGATGCAATTCGCTTACGGGAATCTTTAGACTTAATCCTGCAGAAGTTAAAAACCTTATTACTTCATTTTTCTGAGCTGATTGAAAAAACAGTTGATATATCCATTATTGCATTTACCCATTTACAACCCGCCGAACCGACTACACTGGGGTACC
>CAYSFA010000255.1:0-3061 GCA_964430025.1 uncultured Anaerolineaceae bacterium
ATACGATGGGAATTATCCAAACGCGTTGCGGGCCCTTCTCAAAAATGCCATTGAAAAAGTGCGTCCGGATGGCGAAAGGCGGTTTACCGGGGAATGGATCCTCTACAATATTCTGGAAATGAAATTTCTGGAAGGTAAGAAAGTGAGGGAGATCGCGACCCGACTCGCCATGTCTGAAGCTGATTTATATCGTAAACAAAGAGTAGCTATTGAAACAGTAGCCAATAAAATTATTGAAATGGAAAAAGATTCACGAAATGGGGAACATTTTAGCAGGTAGAAACCAAGAGGATATATGAGAGCCTTTTCTCAAATATTCATTTTATCGGAGGAAAGTTAATGATTAACCATCAAAGAAAAAGCCACCTTGAACCAGATCTTCCCCCAATGGATGAGGGGTGGTGGGCTTCCGTTTTGTCTGAGGAAGAACTCATAGAATCTGAATCGCAAGATGGAGAGAATAAACTAGCATTATCAACTGGATCATTGATGGTTGATTGGGAAAAGGTTCAGTCGGTATTTGACCATGATGAAATCGTTGAATTATTCGTTCAAGGGTTCAACCGGGGTGGGTTGTTAGTTCAGGGAGATAATATTCAAGGTTTTGTTCCTTTATCTCACTTAATTGAGACTGCTACTGATTATGACGAGGAGGAACGAAAAAGGCTCCTCACAGATTATGTTGGAAAAACAGTCAAATTAAAAGTAATTGAATGTGAACCAGGTCAGGAACGTGTAATTCTCTCCGAACGTGCAGCTTTGTCTGGGGAAGGAAGTCGAAAGGCTTTATTCTCGACTCTCAAAACTGGTTCAATCGTGAATGGAATTATCACAAATGTTACAGATTTTGGCGTTTTTGTAGATTTAGGAGGGGTGGAAGGACTCATCCACGTATCCGAGTTGTCCTGGGGGCGAGTGCAACATCCTGGAGAAATCTTATCTTTAGGGCAACCCGTTAAAGTATTGGTATTACAGGTAAGTGAAGAAAATGCCCGCATCGCCTTGAGTTTGAAGAGATTATTCCGCAATCCATGGGAATCCTTAGCAGAAATGTATTCAATTGGGGATATCGTCTCCGCGACAATTACAGCAATAACCAGATTTGGTGTATTTGCCCGCCTGGAAGAAGGCGTAGAAGGATTAATTCATGTTTCTTCCATTCAGCAAGAATTACCACAAAAAGATCTTGAAATGGTTTTCAAGAATGGACAAAATGTAGTAGTGAAAATCCTCCACATAGATATCGAAAGAAGAAGATTAGGATTAGGGTTGGTAGATGAGTAAAAAATCTATCGACAAAGAATCCAAGAAATTTTTGCTTGAGGAGCAACACAACAACTCAGAATTTGAGCAAACATGGATCAATCGAACCCAAAGCATAATCAGAAGGTATGGGCTCGATGTATTGGGGGTGATAATGCTTGCTGTTGGCATTCTCACTTTATTTGGGCTATTTGGTTGGACGACGGGTAGTCTTATCTCCTCCTGGATCAAATTAATCACTCAATGGTTTGGTTGGGGAAGTTATTTTTTTGTTTTTTCTTTTTTTGCGTTGGGAATCTGGTGTTTTCAGAAACGCATTCATGGAACCGTCAGGTTTCCCCTTTCAAGAATTCTGATTTTTGAGTTAGGATTTTTTGCATTAATAACATTTTTTGCTGTTTATGGAGGGATGAATCTAGAAAGAGCAGAAAATGGATTGGATGGTGGTTTCATTGGTTGGGGATTGGCTGATTTATTTCTTCGATTTTTGCCAAATCCGGTTGTTTCCGTTATTTTGCTATTTATCATACTGATAAGTTTTGCTGGTGGTTCAGGTTTACTCTCCTGGTTTTTCAAAAAATTGGATAGGTGGGCAGATGATTATTTATCCAAAAAAGGCGTAGTCGTTGGATTTGAAAGCTTTGATCGTGAAGGTGAGCCTGGCAAGATCAATGAAAAGATTAAGAAAAATGAAGAATTATTAGAAGAATTGAAACGCCAAACCGTCATGACACCAGCCGCGATAATCGAACGACAGAAAAACTTACCCCCCTATGACTTATTGGCCGCGGAACAAGTATTAGTAATGGATAATGTCCAGGTTCAGGCAATGGGGGAACAGATTGAAAAGACTTTGGATGAGTTTGGGATTCCAGCTCGTGTGGCTGGATATAAAATGGGACCAACTGTCACTCAATTTGCCGTGGAACCTGGTTTTGTTGAAAAAGAAAATCCTGATGGAACGATTAGCAAACACAAAGTCAGAGTCTCTCAAATTTCATCACTTACTCGTGATCTCGCGCTAGCTTTATCCGCTGAAAGATTACGGATAGAAGCACCAGTTCCTGGTAGATCCTATGTTGGGATTGAAGTACCAAATATTCATTCCAAAACGGTTCGTTTACGCCCCATTCTTGAATCAGAGATATTTCACAAATTAAAATCATCCTTGGCAATCGCTTTAGGGCAGGATGTTTCTGGGCAGCCTTTAGTAGCAGATCTGGTAAAAATGCCACATGTCTTAATTGCTGGAACAACTGGATCCGGAAAATCTGTTTGTGTAAGCGCGATCACCACTTGTTTTTTGATGAATAACTCGCCTGATCAATTAAGAATTGCCATGATGGATCCTAAAATGGTGGAATTGGTTCGATTTAATGGGGTTCCACATCTTTTGGGCAAAGTGGAAACTTCTGTGGAACGTATGATTGGTGTTTTGCGATGGTCGCTCTTTGAGATGGATCAAAGATATCGATTATTGGAAGAAGAACGAGCACGTGACCTGGATGCCTACAACACAAAAATGAAACGCAAAGGTCAACCAACATTACCCAGAATTGTTTTAATCATCGATGAACTGGCTGATTTGATGATGTCCGCTCCGGATCAAACAGAGCACGGATTGGTACGATTGGCTCAAATGGCGCGTGCAGTTGGTATGCATTTAATAGTCGCAACACAACGGCCCAGTGTTGATGTGGTGACAGGTCTGATCAAAGCGAATTTCCCTGCAAGAATTGCCTTTACAGTAGCATCTTCCATTGATTCAAGGGTCATATTGGATACCAATGGGGCAGAA
>CAYSFA010000256.1:0-3055 GCA_964430025.1 uncultured Anaerolineaceae bacterium
GAAATTTTAATCATCTCCACTCCCAAAGATCTCAAAGAACCATTCATCATCCGAGAACCAGACCCGGAGGATGTAATTCAAGGAGGAATGATTGTTTTAGAAGGGCTAGCGAAGACACTGAATGCAAATCCGATTCTCATTGAATGTATCGATCCAAATGGAAATGTCCTTTGTGAAGCACAAGTAGAAATTGAAGCACCGAACCAGATCCTCAGCCATATCCCCTTTCAGGCATACCTCCCTTATTCTGTCACAGAGAGTACTAATGTTCGGCTCACGATTCGCCAGGATAGTGACTCACGCTTGCCAGGGACTATTCATCTGGTCAGTTTTGAGATCACTTTAGACCCATAGACAACGAGCTAAGAAGATCAAAGAAATTTTCTTGAAGATAATTCATTGCGATTAATGCTTGTTTTTTCGTTTGGGCATCCAATTCCAGGGCGTCAAACTCATCTTCATCCATAATTTCAAATTTTCCATCCGGATGAACAAGCAAATCTAATTTCAAATCAACGTATTTAACCTCATGCTCAGAAATCTGGGCAGGCATGCAAATATCACAATACCAACCTTTAATCTGGTCATCATCCTTGTCATGGATTTCAAAAATATTGAACCATCGATCAGAAAAAAACACCTCCAGAAAGCGGTCGTTATTTCGAAAAAGAACCCCAGCTATGATTGTATCGTTGCGGTTAAATCTGGCTTCCAGCTGAATATAATTCTCTGCTTTTCTAATTATTTTTGCCTGATAGCGCCAGGTCTCTTGTCTATGGATGTTTTGTTTAATAACGATCACGTTTGTCACAATGTATCTCCCAGGATTCCGATCGCTTCTGGTAAAAATGATACATTTACTGTATACCCGGTTGGCAATGGTTCATCCACAATAAATGAAAATTCTTGAGATCCAATTTGGAGTTTGACTTTCCAATTCTGACCAAGAAATACATCATCAATAATAGTTGCTTCAAACCCTTTCTCATTGTCTTTTTTTACAAGTAAACCTTCAGGTCGAACAAGTATTTTCACTAATTTTCCAATAGAAAGGTTTTCAGGGATTTGACCTTCAACAATCATTTCACCGAAATCGGTTTTCACTGTCATAGGATCGATTGATATTAATTCTCCATCCATCAGATTTGTTAATCCTAAAAATTGAGCTACCCAGGCGTTAGAGGGATGAAGGAAAACTTCTTGAGGAGAAGCATTTTGAACAATTCTTCCCTCATTTAATAGAATTAGCCGATCACCAATCGTAAATGCTTCTTCCTGATCATGTGTCACATAGATTGCTGGAATTTGGGTCTCATGTAAAATAGCACGCAACTCGATCATCAGTTGCTCTCGAAGTGTTCTATCCAATGCTCCCAATGGTTCATCCAGCATTAATAATCTTGGTTCTGGGGCTAATGCTCTGGCAAGAGCAACCCGTTGTTGCTCACCTCCCGACAGATCTGTCACGTCCCTGTGTTGAAATTGATCCAATTTAACTTTTTTGAGAATGTTGATTACCTTCTCATTCGTCTCATCTTCCGGCAAATTCTTCATTCGTAAACCGAATGCTACATTGTCAAATACATTTTTATGCGGGAACAAAGCGTAATCCTGAAACATGAAACCAAAATTTCGTTTATGCACCGGCACAGTTTCAAGATCCTCATTTTTCCAAAAGACTTGCCCATTTTCCGGTTTCTCGATGCCTGCAATAATTCTCAAAATGGTACTCTTTCCACTGCCCGACCTGCCTAATAGGCAGACTGTTTCCCCTTGTTGAACCTCAAAACTTACACCATTCAGCAATGGTTGGTTTTCATACGTTTTATAAATTGATTTTATTGAAAGCATAGGCACCTAAAATTCTTTTATTCTTGGTAATTCCAACCGCTCAATCAGGAAAATAGCAATTGCACATGTAACCATCAATATAGTCGACATAGCCATCGCCTGCCCATAATTAAGACTACCTGGTTGTGATAAATATCGATAGATAGCAACAGGAATTGTCGGCATCTCTGGCCGACTGATGAAAGTCGTTGCCCCAAATTCCCCTAACGAGATCGTAAACGCAAATAATGCCGCGGAAACGGATGCTTTGAAGATAATCGGGAATTCGATCTGCCACCATGTTTTCCAGGGAGAGGCACCAAGCACCTGCGCGGAATACTTTAACGAGAAAGGGATTGACCGAATCACCGGTTGAATAATCCTGACTACAAACGGTAACGCCACCAGGGAATGAACGATAGGAACAAGCAGGGGAAAAGATCGCACGTCCAAAGGTGGGGTATTGAATACCAGGATAAATCCTAATCCAAGAGTTACAGCGGAAGTCCCCAAAGGCAACATTAATAGCGGATCAAGAATTCTTCCCCATAGTTTTCGATCTGCTATGATCTTTGCAGCCAAAAATCCGAAAAATAAGGCGATTCCAACGGTGATAAGGCCAAAATATAGTGAATTAAGCATTGCATCTATGGGAGGAACGTAAAATAAGGACCCCCGCCGGTTCACGAATAGTTCCTGGTAGTAAGTCATGGTGAATAATGAACTTAACTCCCCGGACGAGTTCTGGATGGATTCGGTTCGTATAAATGAACGCAGGAAAAGGGATAAAAGGGGCGAAACAAAGAGAATTCCAAGAAAAGCCAGGTATGTGAATATGAATCCCCTTTCCCGCCAGGTTTTGATTGGCTTTTCCAAATCCTCTGGATTTCGATATGTTAATGAAACAGTTTTTTTATTGATTAGCTTTGAATAAATAATTGTCAGGACTAAGGTGCAAAGTAGTTGAATGGCTGACAATATGCCTGCTACAGGTAGATTCAATAAATGCATAGCCTGTATATAAATTTCCACTTCCAGGGTCGCGAACTTCGGTCCCCCAAGCAATAAAATCACAGCAAAGCTGGTGAAATTAAACAGAAAAACCAACAAAATCGCTGAATATATAGCAGGTTTGAGTAATGGCAACGTAACATACTTCCATACATTCGCCGTGGATGCTCCTAATGTCCGCGCTGTAAATTCATACTTTGGATCCAACTGACTC
>CAYSFA010000257.1:0-3025 GCA_964430025.1 uncultured Anaerolineaceae bacterium
ACGATTTTTCCAAAATTGAAGGAGGAGATTTGAGTAAGTGGCCAGGTAAACTCGTCATTGGGTTAACCGGTAATATTGGTACAGGGAAAAGCGTGGTCCTGCGTATGCTCGAACACCTTGGTGCTTTTGGTATTGATGCAGATGCCTTAGCGAATCGGGCAATTGCCAAAGGTGCCCCTGGATACAAAAAGGTAATTACTCAATTTGGGCAATGGATCCTCAAAGAAGATGGAGAAATTGACCGCAAGAAATTAGGAAGAGTTGTGTTCAATGATTCCGAAGCTCTCAGGATTCTGGAAGGGATCATCCATCCATTGGTATTTCAAGCACTTGACTACATAATTAACCGCATCAAGCATAAAGTCATTGTCATTGAAGCGATTAAATTGATTGAGTCGGAGATTAAAGACTCCTGCGATAGTATCTGGGTTACGTATAGCTCTCCGGATATCCAATTGGAAAGATTAGTTCTTCGTAGGAAGATGAGCGTGTTGGATGCCCAACAACGAATAAACGCGCAACCACCACAACAAGAGAAAATCAAAGTAGCTAATGTCGTCATTAAAAATGAAGGGACATTGGAAGAAACCTGGAAACAGGTGTATGAAAATTGGCAAAAACTGGTTCCAAAACAAACTTTAGAGAGTGAACAACCCTTGGCATCAACTCCTTCCGTGCAGGGAGAATTGACTGTCCGGCGAGGTACACCACGCAGATCCGCTGAAATTGCGGAATTCTTCAATCAAAATTCTGTAAATGGAAAAAAATATACCCGACACGACATCATGGATATGTTCGGGGAGAAAGCTTTTTTGGTATTGGAAGCCGGTGGTAAATTGGTTGGTTTGTTAGGCTGGCAAGTTGAAAACTTAATTGCCCGAACAGAAGAGTTTATGATACAGGATACAGTTCCATTTGAAAAAGCTATCCCATTGTTGATTAATGAAATGGAAAATGCATCCAGTGATTTGCAATGCGAAATTTCCTTGTTGTTTCTGCAACAAAAAATGGTAAATCAGGAACAAATCTGGCAACGGTTAGGATATGAAATGAAGAAACCAGAAGATTTGAAAGTGATTGCCTGGATGAATGCCGCCAGGGATTCTATGCCTGAAGGTACCAAGTTATATTTTAAGAAATTAAGACAAGATCGGGTATTACGACCTATTTAACAAAGGATAACAGTGTCAGATTTTTTGAATGAAATTCTATTTATATTCCAAAGAATTAACTGGTTAAGCGTACTTGACCTGGCATTGGTTACTGTAATATTCTTCATTGTGTTGATGCTCCTGAAAGATACCCAGGCAACAATTTTATTGCGTGGTGTACTATTTCTGGTAATTTTATTAGCCTTTTTAACCCAATTCATTGAATTACCTGCCTTTTCCTGGCTTATTCAAACAACTCTTCCCGCACTTTTATTAGCGATCCCGGTTATTTTTGCACCTGAAATCCGAAGAGGGTTGGAACGCCTAGGCCGAGCTGGATCATCCAGCCTCTTTGGTCGAAATTTGGCGTCTGAGGAAGAAATTAAGAACAACATGAAAATAATTAGTCTTGCCTGTGCGAGATTATCCGCTCGTCGCCATGGGGCATTGATCGTTCTGGAAC
Organism: uncultured Anaerolineaceae bacterium; assembly: GCA_964430025.1. Lineage (GTDB taxonomy): Bacteria > Chloroflexota > Anaerolineae > Anaerolineales > Anaerolineaceae > UBA6170. The sequence continues at coordinate 1,615 of CAYSFA010000257.1, forward strand.
GTACTGATTCTCTGCAGGAATATATCAATACAGGGGTTTTCATGGATGCTGTCATCACTCCGGAGATTTTGCTACAGGTTTTTTATCCAAATTCCCCACTGCATGATGGGGCGGTGGTGATTGTAGGCAACCGTCTCAAAGCCGCCTCATGTGTGATGCCCCTTTCCGCCAGTGGAATTCTCAACCGAACCCCTGAACGTCAAATGGGATTGCGTCACAGAGCCGCTTTGGGTTCATCCGAAGCGAGTGACGCTATTATTATTGTTGTTTCAGAAGAAACCGGATCAATTTCGGTCGCACAGGGGGGGAGATTGATTAGAGGGTTGGATTCAGATCGATTAGAAAATATGATGGTTGCACTTTTTCAGCCAATTCCCGGACTCGTTGACCAAATTAATTTCTTCGGTTGGAAAATCAAAATTCCCGGATTCATACGTAAGGGTGATGATTAGATATGTGGGCATTATTTAGAAAATCAAAGAAAGCATTTCCCACATTTATTACCGCGTTGGTTTTATCAATAACCGTCTGGATTATTGCCGTCACCGCCAATGATCCGGCTGAAAACCGATCTTATCCACGCACTATTCCCATTGAGATAGTAGGGCAAGATCCAAATCTTGTAATGACCAGTGAGTTACCGAATAATGTGTCAGTCGTTCTTAATACACCATCCTCTGTATGGAATGCAATCATTAGTACACAAAATCCAATCCGCGCAGTGGTTGACCTCTCCGGGTTGGATGAAGGCAATCACATGGTTGATTTACAGATTCAGGTGAGTGTTCGCCCTGTAAAAGTTGTTTCTTATACTCCGAGGGCGGTTTCCATTAATTTAGAAAGGTTGTCTAGTAAATCAATTCCTCTGATCTTGGAAATCCTGGGTGATCCAGCTGTTGGATACCAGGCGGAAGACCCTGTTTTAAGCGTTAATGAAGTTACAGTAACTGGCCCAATCTCTCAGGTGGAACGAGTGGATCAACTTAATGCTACTCTGGAGATTAATCAGGGGTATGAAGATATTTCAAGGGTTTTAGGGATTGTCGCTTTGGATCAAAATGGAGACGTGATTGAGGATGTCACTTTGACGCCGGATCGTGTGGAAGTATTTCAAGAGATTAATCAACGTTATGGCTACCGAACCGTAATCGTTTCCGTTAATATTGAAGGCCAGGTTGCTGACGGATACCGCCTGACGAATATAGCGGTGGTACCCCTGGCAGTGACAGTATATTCTTCCAACCCACAAATTGTGAATGACTTGCCAGGTTTTGTTCAAACCACACCATTAAACCTGGAAGGATTAAAGGATGATGTGGACGTAAACTTGTCATTGGATTTACCGGAAGGTGTATTGGTTGTGGGTGATAATAGAACTGTAATGGTAAGAGTGAGTATTGCGGCAGTTCAT
>CAYSFA010000258.1:0-3010 GCA_964430025.1 uncultured Anaerolineaceae bacterium
TAGTGATCGGGAAGCTTACTCATCCGTTCAACCCGTGGTTGCTCCTTTGCATGACAGCAAAGCGACTGTGGATGTTCTTTTGGCAGCCATCGCTACCTTAGGTGGTGATCTTGTCACGGCAGTTCCTTACACAGATGAGGTGGATTATCTTCAAAAATTCATCACTCCATTAATTGAGAAGGATGGTTTCTATACAGCCAATGAATTACCCACTTTCTGGAGTAAATGGCTGCAGTATGGTGGCTGGTGGAAAGAAAATTCAGAATTAGGAACTGTTGAATTAACTCCTACAGTCGAGTCACCTTTGAATTTCCAGACACCTGTTAGTATCACTGAAGGAAAAACATTCCATTTGGTCACCTATGCAACCCAGCTAGGGGATGGAAGTGGAGCAAACCGACCATGGCTACAGGAAACTCCCGACCCTCTCACAACTGTTACCTGGAATTCCTGGGTAGAAATCAACCCGCAAACAGCGGATCAACTAGGTATTCATGATGATGACGTTGTTGAGATTAAATCAACAGACGGAAACTTTTTAGTAGAAGCACTTGTATATCGTTACCCTGCCATCCGTCCAGACACGATTGCCATCCCATTTGGTCAAGGCCATACAGCCCTGGGTAGATGGGCAGAAGGAAGAGGTTGTAATCCATCGAAGCTTTGGAACACAACTGTCAATCAAGCCGGTGATCTTGCAATTTCAGACACGATTGTTTCGGTAACACCAACTGGTAAAAGGCGTCCATTAGCACGCCAGGAAAGTAAAGAAGGTGTTTATGATGTTCATTAAAGGTAATCGGATTAAGGAGATAAATCATGACTGATTTGAATGCTATTGAAAAACAAGAAGAAAAATGGGGAATGGTTATCGATCTGGATATTTGTAGTGGTTGTCAGGCATGTGTAACTGCTTGTTCCATGGAAAACAACATTCCTTTCGTGGGTGAAGATGAAATGGCTTATGGTCGTGGTATGCAATGGATGCGAATCCGTCGATATTGGGATGGAGAATATCCCGAGGTTGCTCCTGATCATCAACCAATGCTTTGTCAACAATGCGGAAGTGCTCCTTGTGAACCTGTTTGCCCGGTATATGCCACCCTTCACTCAGAAGTAGAAAAAATCAATTTGCAGGTTTACAACCGCTGTATTGGTACCCGATATTGCGCGAATAACTGTCCATTCCATGCCAGGACATTCAACTGGTTTGATTATGAAACCCCCGCGCCAATGAACTCATACCTCAACCCTGATGTAACGGTAAGACGTCGTGGGGTTATGGAGAAATGTACTTTTTGTGTCCAACGGATTGTCAAAGGAAGACAAGATGCCTCAGCTGATGGTCGCGAACTTGAGGATGGGGATGTTACACCAGCGTGTGCACAAGCTTGTCCAACCGACGCAATCGTTTTTGGAAATCTAAGCGATCCTGAAAGCCGGGTAAGTAAGTTAGTTAAAAATGAACGAGCTTATAAAGAGTTGGAAGATCTTGGTACAGAACCCAGAGTAACATACTTGAAGGGAGGAAAGACATATGGCAGCTGATGTAAAACCATTCATTGGTTCCAAAGATTCACCACATCAAGAATCGGAAGCCGAAGAATTACGAAAAGAACATCTGATGTTGGATCCCATGCCAAGGGATGAAATGAATCAGATGGTGATGGAAGCAATGACGACAACGACAAAAAAGTGGTGGATTTGGGTGATCTCCTTGGGGCTAGGTGTTGCTGTCTTGTTGCTGGGCGCCTGGGGATACATGATCGCCAACGGAATGGGCGTAGCTGGAATTCGCCGTCCGGTATTTTGGGGTATCTTCATTGTCACCTTTGTTTTTTGGATTGGTATTTCCCATGCAGGAACATTCGTGTCCGCGATCTTGCGAGTTTTTAAGGCAGAATTTCGAAGACCGTTTACGCGTGCTGCTGAGTTGATGACAACCTTTGGGTTGGCAGCTGGCGCTCTCTACCCACTTATCCATCTTGGTCGTGTGTGGGTCTTCTATTGGATGGTTCCTTATCCAAACGCTCGCTGGCTTTGGCCAAACTTCCGCTCACCTCTTGTGTGGGACTTTCTGGCAATCACCACTTATCTGCTAAGCAGCACCATCTATCTTTTCCTACCGCTCATTCCTGATATGGCGATGGCTCGTGATCGTTCCACTGGATGGCGTCATTTTGTATATAAACTTTTAGCTTTAGGATGGAGGGGAACAGAAGCGGAATGGTTCCGATTGCGAAAAGCGATTTCCATATTTGCCTTTGCAATTATCCCGGTTATGTTCTCTGTCCATACTATCGTGTCCTGGGACTTTGCCGTGAGTATGGTCTCCGGATGGCAATCCACAATCTTTGGCCCATATTTCATCATTGGTGCTATTCTCTCCGGTGTGTCTGCAGTTGTAACTATTCTTTACATCCTGCGCTCGACCATGAAGCACATGGACTACTTCATTCGTAAAGAACATTTCGATGGGCTTGGAAAACTAATCCTAATTTTCTCAATGGCCTGGGCTTATTTCTTCTTCAATGAATACATTCTCGGTTGGTATGGTGGTGATGCCGCACTTAGGCAGCTTTTGACACTCCATGCTGTCGGTCCTTCCGCGTGGGTATGGTATACCATGTTGATTTGTAATGTGGCGATCCCCTGGCTATTTTTGTGGAACAAGAAAGTTAGGCGGACTCCCTGGCTGATGTTTATCATTACATTATTAGTCAACGTGGGGATGTATGCGGAAAGATATACTATTATTCCTTTGACCTTAGGGCATCAACGCAGTCCGTTCGATTGGGGTGTTTATAACCCAACAATTATTGAAGTGAGCATTGCTCTTGGAACTCTCTGTTTATTCATTTTCCTTTACCTGATCGCTTCAAAGGTTATTCCTTTGGTGCCTGTATGGGAAGTACAGGAAGGGCAAATGAGCCATACTCTACGTAAAATTGGTAAAACCGAAGTCCCATCGGTTACCGAGTTGGAATAGGAGGAGAAAATGGAAACTAAT
>CAYSFA010000259.1:0-2728 GCA_964430025.1 uncultured Anaerolineaceae bacterium
AGCAGCCTTTTCAGCTGCTTTTTTGTTGTTTAGTATTCTTCGTCTTCATCGAGCCAGTCATCTTCGTCTTCATCGTCTAAACTGGCTATTTCACCCCATTCATCCAATTCTTCATCATCATCATTATCCCAGGATTCTTCTGGAATGGAATCTGCAGAAGGTTGATAAGTTAAGCAACCCTTGTCCGGATCAAGTTCAATTAAAGCAGCAGAACAAAATCCGTCATCTAAAAATTCACAATCCTCATAGTGGCATCGAATTTTTGGCATTAATAGTACCTCCTGTAAAAATTATTGAATAATTCCTTTTTGATCTTTGAAATAGTTTACTATCGATAATGTAAAAACGGTTGTCATTGTTATTGCTGATAATATACAAAAAGGACAAACCGCTTTAATAACAGCAAATTGTAAGTATGTCAAGTATATTGAATAAACAAAGCCAGATAATGTAATTCCAATGACAAAAATTGGCCCATATTCCTGTAAGAAAGAACTTCTTGGTTGGGCGAAAAGAATAAACAAAATTACCAGATAAGCGATAGCACCGAAGATTGATATTGGAATGCCATTCCATTCTGAATAAACACTATTATTGACGGACCAACAATCACCAACACCTTCCAAACATAAGGCCTTGTTATCTGTAAATTTTATAATTGTCAGATAAATTGCATCAAGGAATCCGAGAATTGCAATTATAATTGTAATTTTTCGTAATTTCATAGTTTTAAATCCAAAAGAACTTTACTACCTCATCTTTAGGCACGCATTTTACACCAGCTGGAATAATCAGTAAAGCATTTGCACAAACTAAAGAATATACATTTCCAGAACCCTGGTGACTGGCTAATTCTGCAAAATACTCTCCATTTTTTTGCTTAACTAAGGCGCGTAAATAACTTTCCCTTCCATCAGATTCGATGTCTTCCTCAATAAATGCTTCCATATATTCAAAATAATGTTTGAGCCCTAATAATTTGTAAATAATAGGCTTAACAAAAACCTGAGCAGATACATAAGCAGAAACCGGGTTTCCTGGTAATCCCAAAAATGGTTTGGATTTATATTCACCAAATGTCAGAGGTTTCCCGGGACGAATATTTACTTTCCAAAAATTTAAATTGCCATCTTCCAGAATTACGTTCCTAATAAAATCATAAACTCCTACTGAAACTCCAGCTGTGGATATGATCAAATCAACTTCCTGCTGATTGATGGAATCTAATTTTGCCTTAATATCCTCAAAAATATCTTTAGCAAGGCCTAAATCTTGAATTTTCGCACCGAATGAAGAAAGTAATGATTTTATAGTGATTGTATTTGAATCATAAATTTTTCCTGGATTCAATTCTTCCCCTGGTTGGATCAATTCATCACCAGATGATAATAGAGCAATGACAGGTTTTCTCACCACGGGAAGTTTATTTATCCCTTGCGCAGCTAAAAACCCTAAATCCTGCGGTCTAATCCGATGGCCTTTGTGAAAAATTTTTTGCCCCTTTTTTATATCCTGACCTTTTGGTCGAACATAATCTCCATTTTTAACTGATTTGTAAACAACTATATTTTCCATTAGTTGTTGTTGGGCGTAACGATCTGAAAAGTTGGTGAATTCGACTGGAACAACTGTATCTGCTCCTTGCGGTAAAGGGGCACCAGTCATAATTCTGGAAGCTTGTCCGGGATGGATTTCCTTTTGAGGGAAATAACCAGCCGGAATATCTTCAACTATTTCCAAGGTGGCCGGGCTTGTTTTCGAAACATTTTGCAGATCATTCGCTTGAACTGCGAAGCCATCCATGCTGGAGTTGTCAAAAGGTGGCAAATCTACACAGGCAAAAACATTCTCAGCCAGAATCTGATTCAGACCCTCATTTATTGGGATGGTTTCAGATTCTTTCTGATTGAATCTTGCCAGGATTCTGTCAAGGGCTTCATTCACTGTTATTAAATTTTCCAATTATCCACCTTGTTTTTACGCGGAACGCATCCGATAAGCTTCCATAACATTTGGTAAATTTTCAATCCGCATCAGTAAACGACTAAGTTGTGAAATGTCACTTACTTCAACTACTAATTTAATAGTTGCTAAATTATGGGAAACTTTCAATTCGATGTCAACTAAATTTCCACCCTCTGTGCTGAGCACATTCGAAATATCTCCCATTAATCCCTGTCGGTCATACGCTTTTACCTGAATTGCAACAGGGTAAGTTTTTTGTAGTTCACCCCAGGAAACCTTTACAATTCTTTCACGGTCAGTTAATCGTAAGATATTCGGGCAATCGGCGCGATGGATCGTTGCACCCCGCCCCCTGGTGATATATCCGACGATGTCATCGCCTGGTGCTGGTTTACAACATCTGGCTAATACTGTTAACAATCCTTTTAGTCCAAGGACTGTAATAGAATCACTGGAAATTGGTTGATCGGAGGGAGGTTTTGGGATGAGTAAAGCATCATCCGTTTCAGGCTCTGAATCGAGCAATTGATTGATCACTCGACCAATGGAAATATCCCCGCATCCAATTCCAACGTAAAGATCTTCAAGGTTTTTCAGATCATAGTTTGTCAACAACTCATCGAGGCTGGAAGATTTAAGACCCAGTCTTTTTATCTCCCGTTCGAGCATGATTTTCCCCTGGCCTGCGTTCTGATCCCGATCTTGTTTCTTAAACCAATTTCGAATTTTTGATTTTGCCCGTTGGGTCCTCACCAACCCTAAT
>CAYSFA010000259.1:2738-2960 GCA_964430025.1 uncultured Anaerolineaceae bacterium
TTGGACCACCTTGTTTGGCTGTTAGGATTTCTACTTGATCTCCTGTTTTTAAGGAATAATCCAAAGAAACTAATTTACCATTAATTTTTGCACCGCGACAACGATTACCAATTTCTGTATGAACGTGGTAGGCGAAGTCGATTGGGGTTGCACCGGAAGGAAGATCGAAGATATCTCCCCGAGGAGTAAAAACATAAACCCGATCCTGGAATACATCGCTTT
>CAYSFA010000260.1:0-2952 GCA_964430025.1 uncultured Anaerolineaceae bacterium
AGGTCGATCTCCGCACATCCAGCGAAGTAAAGAACATTTCCCGAGATGATCAGAATAATTTTATTGTCCAAGAAGAAAGTTTTGACACCGTTTACCTTGGAATTGGAGAAAACGGGACATTACCTGAACCAATCCTCATCGATTCTGACCATATTGTCGATCCAGTGACCTTTCAAACCTCCATCCCCGGTGTATTTGCTGGTGGATCACTAGTTAGAAGTGTGCCAGTAAAAATCGATCATGGCAAATATTTGCTCTCGCATTCAATTGTCGATGCAATGGCACTTGGTCGAAGCACTGCACTGTCTATGGATCGTTACCTGCAAAAAGTTTCATTATCCGCAGCCAGAAAAAATGAAGGGTCATACACAACCAGGTTGTACACGAACATACAAAGATATTCTTACGAAGAAAAGACACCACCCATCCAAATACAGAATGGGTACTCTAAAGAGGAAGCATCCAAAGAAGCACAACGTTGTATCCTATGTGAATGTATGGAATGTGTGAAAGAATGTGTTTATCTTCAGGAATATGGTAGTTATCCAAAACGTTATGTAAGAGAAATTTATAACAATTTATCCATCGTTCAGGGAACCCGACAAAAAAATCGCATGATTAACTCATGCAGTTTATGTGGTTTATGTGGAGAAATTTGTCCTGAAGATTTAAACATGGCGGAAGTATGTTTGGAAGCTCGCAGAATGATGGTTTCTCAAAACAGAATGCCTCCTTCTGCCCACGACTTTGCCCTTCGGGACATGGCGTTCAGCAACAGTGAAAAATTTTCAATGGTCAAACACCAACCAGGAACCGAAGCAAGCAATTTGCTTTTCTTTCCAGGTTGTCAATTAAGCGCGTCTTCCCCAGAAGACACCAGAAATCTTTATTCATTGCTCTGCCAAAATCATGTTTCTGAAGATGGAAAAGGAGTCGGAATCGCTTTAGGCTGTTGTGGAGCACCAGCTGAATGGGCAGGACAGGAAGATTTATTCCAGCAAACTCATCAGAAGTTTTTAAGTATTTATGAGGACATGAATTCCCCTCTCCTTCTGGTTGCATGCTCCAGTTGTATGCAGATTTTTAAAAAGTATTACCCGGAAATCAAAATTCAATCATTGTGGGTTTACCTAAATGAATGCATCATAAAATTGCCAGATTTATCTAATCAGGATATCACCATCAGCATTCAGGATCCTTGTACCACTCGCTATGAACGCGGAATACAGGATAGTATTCGCGATTTATTGGCAAAAATGGGGGTGAAAATTCAGGAGTTGCCACTTAGTAGAGAACTAACAGAATGTTGCAGTTATGGGGGATTAATGTGGTTGGCTAACCGGGATCTGGCGAAACAAGCCGTGCAGAGACGAATCAAACAAAGTGAATATGATTATCTGACGTATTGTGCCATGTGTCGTGACTTTTTTGTCAATTCAGGAAAACAATCCCTCCATATCGTTGACCTGCTTTTTCATCCTGAATCAATACAACAAAGAAAATTGCAACCTTCTCCGGATTTTTCAATGCGTCATGAGAATCGAGCCAGATTGAAAAAGAAACTATTAAAATCATTATGGAGTGAGAGAACAATGAATCCAGAACCTTATGAGCAAATTCAATTAATTATTTCAGACGATGTTAAAAAAATGATGGAAGATCGCATGATTTTAGTAGAGGATGTACAGCAAGTTATCCACTATGCGGAAAATACGCAATCAAAACTGAAAAATGAAAAAACAGGAAATTTCCTGGCACATTATTCACCTGAATGTGTAACCTATTGGGTAGAATATCGCCCTCAGGAGAATGGCTTTGAAATCATCAGTGCTTATTGTCATCGTATGTCAATAGAGGATGAGGGAAGAAAATGAGCAAATATTTGAAACCTGAAGATGCAGAAGGCTGGATTTGCGCCAAATGCAATATTGCCCTAGTAATGAAACCTGCAAAAATTGAATATTTGGGAAATGCTTTTCCAGTTGATGTTCCAATGTGTCCTTCATGCGGACAGGTTTTTATACCTGAGAAATTAGCCTTAGGAAAAATGGCAGAAGTTGAACAAGCTTTAGAAGATAAGTAAGATGGTAGCTCAAAATCACACGAAAACTTGTTTTCTCGGCGATAGACCTCACCCAGGCGATTTGCATATTACCGATTATTGTGTGAAATTGGGCGGTCTCCCTGACAACGCATATATACTGGATGTAGGGTGTGGTGAAGGAAAAACTGTCATTTATTTAAGAAGTCTGAATTATCATTCATTCGGGCTTGATATCAGAAGGGTAATGCAGAAATCTATTCATCCGAATGGAACCCCATTCATTCAGGGAAATTGGTTTCACCTTCCTATAGTAAATAATTATTTCGACGGAGTAATCGCAGAATGCACTTTTTCGATTGTCAAATCGTTAAAAGATCACATGAATGAAATTTATCGAATCATGAAACCTGGGGGGGTGCTCCTGATGAATGGCTTATATAGCCGAAATCATGAACCACAGATGATCCTTCAACAATTAAATGAGAATTGCAGTCTCCAATTTCTCAAAACCCAATCCGAAATAAAAAATTTAATCAAAGAGACTGGATTCCAATTGAAGTACTGGGAGGATCAGAGCTATATCTTAAAATCGTACACTTTTCAAGAAAAATTCCTATTATGGGATCCGGATATGTTTCATATTTCTGACACAACAAATCCAAACAAACAAAATGAACCAAAAACCGATATTTTTGATTTATTTATCAATATATCAAAGCTAAAGCTGGGGTATTATCTGGCTATGGCAGAAAAGAATTAAGGGAGAAAAGATGGACGAGGAAAGAATGATCATCCTTAAGCAAGAAGGGTATTATTGCAGTCAAATTCTAATTATTCTAGGATTGGAATTACAGGGAAAAAGTAATCCTGATCTAGTTGCCAGTATGCATGGCTTGGCTGGTGGCTTA
>CAYSFA010000261.1:0-2938 GCA_964430025.1 uncultured Anaerolineaceae bacterium
GGGGTCACCTTCCAATAATGGAACCTGGAACAGGTTGTCCCAAATCTGGATCCCATGGGACTTAAAGAAAGGGGGTAATTGTTCATACTCTTCATAATTAACCACTCGCCCGCCCCACATAGCAAGCATTTCATCTTGTTGAATGGGTTCAATCGCAAATAGCCCATAACTTCCTTTTTGAGGGAAATGACGCATTTCGATTTTGGGGTTTAAATAAGAGAAGCTTTGTTTCGCCATGTTGTTATTGAACCTTTCTGTATAAAAGGAAGTATAAATTTCCAGGTGATTATAATTCATATCATTTTTATTATGAAAAACACATATTCATTTGTATTTTGTGTATTGTTACACATTTTTATATTGTATTTTGTGTATTTCTACACATTATTCCTTTGTTTTTTGTGATATAATCTTCTTGATGCAATTTTAGCATTAAGAAAGATAAGGTTTAAGAAATGATACGTGATGCTTTTTATGATCTTTCAAGGTGGAAAGAGTCTAAATTTCGAAAGCCGCTGGTAATAATGGGGGCCAGACAAGTAGGCAAAACCTGGTTAATGAAAGAATTTGGTAAACAAAATTATTCGAAAGTTGCCTATATAAACTTTGAAAACAATGAACGTATGACTCAACTGTTCGAAGGTGATTATGACGTTGATAGGATAATTTTTGGTCTTCAGATTGAAGCAAATTTAAATATTAATCAGGAAACCTTAATCATTTTAGATGAAATTCAAGAAGTACCAAAAGCATTAACCTCTTTAAAATATTTTCAGGAGAATGCCTCTCAATATCACATTCTCGCTGCAGGTAGCGCATTAGGTGTCGCTTTACACCAAGGTTATTCATTTCCAGTTGGAAAAGTTGATTTTATGAACCTCTACCCCTTAACATTTTTGGAGTTTCTTCAGGCTACTGAAAATAACCAGCTTGTAGAACTCATAAAAAATAATGATTTTAATTTTATAAAGGTTTTTAAAGACAAATTGATCGACTTATTGAAACAATATTACTTTATTGGAGGAATGCCAGAAGCAATTAGTACATATACGGAAACTGGTGATCTAAACCAGGTCCGAGAAATTCATGAACGATTGCTGTTCGCATACGAACAAGATTTCTCAAAGCACGTCCCGACAACCATTTTGCCTAGGGTTCGATTAACCTGGAACTCAATTCCTGTCCAATTGGCAAGAGAGAACCGGAAATTCATCTACGGCCTCGTTAAGAACGGCGCAAGAGCACGGGAATATGAGGTTGCCTTACAGTGGCTAATGGATATGGGGCTGGTAACAAAGGTTTTTAGAATTACAAAGCCAAGTATTCCATTGTCAGCTTATCAAGATTCCAATTCCTTTAAATTATTCATTAATGATGTGGGTTTATTGAGTACATTTAGCAATTTAGATGCCAGAAGTCTGTTAGAAGGCAATCGTATTTTTGAAGAATTCAAAGGAGCTCTCACCGAGCAATTTGTTTTTCAGGAATTACGTTTTGGTTTGAATCACAGTCCAAATTATTGGTCTGCTGAAAAAGGAACAGCAGAAATTGACTTCGTGATTGAGTTTTTGGGTGAGGTCATTCCCATTGAGGTTAAAGCCTCCAATAATTTGAAAGCTAAAAGTTTGAAAAGTTTTTATGACCAATTCAAACCAAAGAAATCAATCAGAACATCAATGTCAGATTTCAGAGATGAAGGTTGGTTGGTAAATCTTCCCCTGTACACGGTTTCCCAATTTCAAAGTCTGATTTCGAAATAATCGGACCTGTTGGTTTCAGATTAATCCATAAATCACACTATCCTTTTAAGGATAGTCATTGATTTTCAGAATTAATAATCAACAAATTACCTAGCTCCCCAACCGAGTGAAATTCTCCCACGTTCAGTTTCAACTGACTGAATCGTCACATTCAATACCTGCCCGACCTCCAGTACTTCTCCGCGAGGTATTTGAGAACGATGCAAAAGGCCATCCTGTTTGACGCCAATATCAATAAAAGCACCAAAATCGACGACATTACGCACTGTCCCCTTCAGTTGCATACCCACATTGAGATCGCTCATGGAGAGGACATCATTGCGAAGGATAGGCTGTGGTAAATCCTCCCGGGGGTCTCGCCCAGGTTGAATCAATTGGTCGAAAATATCCACAAGGGTAGGTTCACCTGTATTAAATTCCATTATTAACTCAGGGATTGGTTCTTGCCTACGCAGCAATTCGAGAGCGTATTTTCTCTCTTGAATCGGTGTTTTTAGGTCAATTCTGGCTTTTTTCATGATGGCTTTGGCAATGGGGTAGCTCTCTGGATGAATCGCTGAGGAATCCAGGGGTTCTTTTCCATCCCGAATTCGCAAGAAACCGACAGATTGTTCGAAAGCTTTTGGCCCCATTCCCGACACTTTGCGAATTTCATCGCGACTAGAAAATATTCCGTGTTCGTCACGATGGGCAACAATTTTTTCTGATAACTTAGGTCTGATCCCAGAGATATACGCGAGGAGTGCTGGGGATGCGGTGTTAATATCGACACCTACTCGATTGACAACATCCTCCACCACCCCACTTAAACTTTTGGATAGCTCACCTTGATCCACATCATGCTGATACATACCAACCCCAATTGACTTGGGATCGATTTTTACCAACTCGGCCATAGGATCCTGTACACGCCTGGCGATTGAGACCGCCCCCCGCATAGAAACATCATGGTCTGGTAATTCAGCCTTTGCCAGTGGACTAGCACTGTAAACTGATGCACCAGCTTCGTTGGTGATAAGATAGCTGGTTCCCCCCATTTCTCGGGTTAACTCTGCCACTAATTGTTCACTCTCACGCGAAGCAGTTCCATTTCCAATCGAAATTAATGTAACTTTGTGTTTTTCCACCAAATGCTTCAGCACTTTTAACGATTCCTGCTTCTGGTTTTGTGGTGGATG
>CAYSFA010000262.1:0-2895 GCA_964430025.1 uncultured Anaerolineaceae bacterium
TTGTTTTAGGAATAATAGCTATTAAACACACTTTAAAATGGTTTAAAAAATATGAGTAATAAAGAAAAAGAAATAAAAAAAATTATTAAAGATTATCAGCTTGAAATTGTAAGTCATTTTTACGATATAAGTCATTATACTAAAAAAAATGATTTAATTTATATAAAAAATGTTTTAAAAAATTTTCTTAATGATATTTTAGCAGTTTAAAATATGAGTAATTATATAAAAACTCAGTCAATAATTTTAAAAGCGATTTTTTTTGTAGCGATTTTTGTAATCGCTTTTTTATTTTTTACAAAAGATAGTAAGGCCAATGTAATTGAAGGGTGGCAATTTTACCCGGCAAGCACGACTATTGAAGGAATTAATAACAAAGATTTTTCTAATGTAAGTAATTATAATTCGGGTGGCTTTTATACTGATAACCCTTATGATATAAGTGGTTATGGAAGTATGAAAGGTCGATATAATTATAACAGCGACTGGCAAGCTACAAATTTAGGTTATGAAATAGAAAACGAGTTTAGTTTTTTAATATGGCAAAAAAAAGATACTTATGACAGAACATTTCTTTATATTGATAAAGAAGTGGGCTCAAATATAGCAAGATTAGGCGTTAATGGAAATTTATGCGTCCATTGGTCAAGCCCATCAGAATTTCTTTTTACAGCTGGCAGCTCTCACGACTTTGGAACTATCACACAAACAGAAAGTGTTTGTGATGGAACAACAACTAAATATGTATCAAGTGGCTATTGGAACTTATGGGCTTATACTTTTGGAAGTAATTATTTAAAGATTTACTTTTGTGGTTATAGTGAATTAACAAATGATGAATGTATTTTAGTATATAATTATTCATTTTCTAATACAGCAACAACTTATGATATAGAACAATTATATTTAAGATTTGACAACGGATTTGGTTATTTAAGCGAAATTGCTTTATTAGATAATGTAGTAAGTTTAACAGATATTGAAAATTATTATGAAGATAAACAAATATTAAGTGAAATTGTGGGTAATAAAGATGAAATAATACCAATAACAGAATACCCTTTAGAAATGAACCCCTTATCACTAATAAGCCAACAAATTAGTTATAATATTTGTAAATATCACAATGAAAGATACGAAAGCAATATAATAAATAATAATAGATATTATTTAGCACACGAAAATTTAACAGATGATCATATAATCAGCACAACAAATTTAAATGGTTTTAATTGTGATTTATTTAGTCAAACACCAAATAATTATTGGTCTTTTATTTATTCTTCAGGAATAACAACAGGACAAAAAGAATTTGCTTTCTGGATATATGACCAACAAGAAAAACAAATTGTTGCTTATATTGATGATTTAATTATTGATATTGTTAGTGATGAATATTCAAGCGTTAGCCCACTTGTCCCAACTGGAAACATTTTTAATATTGGGGATAAATATTTATGTAAATTAGAAGAAAATTGTAAATTAGAATATTATTACAACTTTAATTTAGTGCCGAATTATACTAATGAAATAAGTATCTGGGAATTTACAATGGATGAAAATTTAAATCAAAATTGCTGGATATGGAATGAAATATCAGAAATGAACAAATGTGAATTAATAGCAACAACAACTATTTGGGAAATGGGAACTTTTGGAAAAGATGAACCAATTGGAAAAAGTTTTGTGACTTTAACAGCAACAAGCACACCACACACACAAAGAATATTAATGACAGCAGAAACAGGAAATATTAAACAAAGCCAATATGTTGAATTAGCTTGGGTTAATGACCCAAGTTATTGGGCTAATAGATTTAATGATAATGCGACAAGCACAACAAATATTTTAGGATTAAATACAAGAGCAATGGCTTGTAGCGAAGAAGACTGGACAAGGCAAGATAATTATTTAGGGTTTTCTTTAACAAGGTTTGCTTGTAGCACTAAAAAATGGATAATTGATTTGAGTTTATCCCCTGTAAATTGGATAGACGGAGCAATGAATAATGCCAAAAAAGTTTTACTCAATATTTTCCCCTTTAATTTTGTAAATGGTATTTATACAGCGTGGAAAGATAGTGAAAATATAAATCAAGACAATAATTTTTTATTCGCAAGTTTAGATAATAATGGTGATATCTATTTAGAAATTCCTGATAGTTGGCAAGGAAATGGCGAAACTGAAATCTTAGTCTTTGGCAATAGTATATTTAAATATAATGATAAAACAACAGCATTTTTTAGTGGAGTAAGAGCAACAAGCACTTATTTATTATGGGCTATGTTTTTCTTATTAGTTTATAATTTAATGTTTAAAATCTGGAATATTATCATTGGCAAATTAGAAATTGAAAAAACAGAAGAAGAAGAATTGAGAAGCGTGGGTCAAAAAGCATTTATCAGTCAAACAGCAAGAAACGAGGCAAAAAATAACCCCCACAAATACCCTTATTCATTTAGAAAAACTTTGAAATAATATTATGTTAGGCGAAATCACTAAAATAATAAAAAATTTGGGTCTAATTGGGGCAGTTATAACAGCTTTAATTGTAGTGGGAAACGCAATTGATTATATAATGAACCCAATTTGGGAACACTTAACAAATTTTTTTAGTATAGCAAGAAAAATCATTTCTTTAAGTGATACTTTTATTGACACAGGAACTCTTATTGTTATTATTGGAATAACACTCTCTCTAATGGTTAGTTTTTGGACATTTAGGATGATAATGTGGGCAGTCGGCTTTTTTAAGAATTAGCTAATATTAGTGATTTTTATTAGTGGTTATTTGGCTTTATAAAAGCTTTTTTTTAGATTAATGGGTTTTTACCACCTTCGGTGGCAATTTTAATTATTATTATTTATATTTATGAGCTTTAAAAATATTATTAA
>CAYSFA010000263.1:0-2860 GCA_964430025.1 uncultured Anaerolineaceae bacterium
TCAGGCCAGCGTTTTCAGCTGCCAGGATACCTTCCCAAACATCTTCAAATTTTCCCCAGCGGGTAAGGGTTTTAAAGCGAGAGGGATCGAGGGTATCCAGGCTGATATTGACTCGTTGTAATCCAGCTTCCTTCAAAGGAAGTGCCAGCTTGCCGAGAAGAACACCATTGGTCGTCATAGAAAGTGATTTGACACCATCCATGTTGGCCATTTCCCTGACAAGATTCACGATATTGGCACGAATGGTTGGTTCACCACCGGTTAATCGAATTTTGTCAAAACCTAGTGAGGTGAAAAATTGCAGCAAAGTCAGGATTTCATCATCCTGCATTAATTCTGAGTTGGGTTGGAAGGTCATATCCTCAGGCATACAATACAAACATCGCAGATTGCAATGATCAGTTAGACTAATTCTTAAGTAGTGGATATTTCTTCCAAAGCGATCGTTTGGCATAGGTCCTCTTCAGGCAAATGATACCATAAATCGGACTAAAATAGTCTAAATATATATGGTGTGACATTTGGCTTTATGTATAATAAAAACCTCAATTGTTTTAAGTCCAATAATATAGCCAATGGAAAAAAGGGCAGAAATAATAATGATTGAGCAATTAAGATAAAAAGAAAAGCGAGGACTTATGAGGAAACCTGATTATGAATATAAAGGATTAATGGCGGAAGCCTGGGATATTCTAAGAGGGGATACCTCTCAGTGGCCAGATCGTTTCTTTTATATGGAATTAATCAGGCAATTTGGTCAACCAGTCCTGGATGTTGGTTGTGGTACCGGAAGGTTATTGCTGGATTATTTAAACCAAGGAATTGAAATAGAAGGGGTGGATAATTCTCCAGAAATGTTGGCGATATGCCGGCAAAAAGCTGCAAAAATGGGGTTAACACCCACACTCTACCATCAATTTGGCGAAGAATTGTCTATTCCAAAGAATTTTCAGGTGATATTAATCCCTTCCAGTAGTATTCAACTCATCATCGATCCCGAATTGGCTGTCAAGGCTATCCGGAATCTTCATGACATTCTATTGCCAGGTGGAATCATCGCAGCTTCGTTTATGATACTTTGGAATCCGGGAGATGAAGTTTATTCGGAATGGGAGAAAACAGCCATAAATCTGGAAAATGGCAGGCAGTACCGCAGGGTATCAAAATCCTGGTATGATCCTGATTCGCAATGTGAAAGAACGGAAGACCTTTATCAATTAATCATTGATGATCAAGTGGTGAATGAAGAGCATCACCAACGGTTTCCTGCTACCCGTTCCTATACCCAAGAGCAGGCTTTCCAGTTATTCCAAACAGCTGGGTTTCAACAGATCAACCTGTATCATGAGTTTACCTTCGAACCGGTATTGCCAAGCGATACCTTGTTCACAGTGGTTGCGCAGAAATGACGAAATGTCTTTAAGGCTAAAAGGAAAATTAATTCCTCAAACCGGACATTTTTTAGCATGCAAAAAATAATAAATGAAAGGCCAGCTCCTATTTACGCTGGCCTTGCAACTTGATCAGTTTTTACCCCCCTTTTATTTTTGTGTAAACCAGTTCGTGAAGATCTCCTCAGCGCTCATAGCCGGTAATTTGTAAGAACCAAACTCTCCTTCGTCCAGACTGTCTAACTTGCCCATCCACTCAGCTAAGTTTTCACTGGTGATAATTGGATAATCATACAAAAAAGTGTTACCCCATCTACCGCCCAGTGCTTCCGGATTAATTTCATAACCGGCTAAATAATAAAGGGCAGCATAGACACCTTCATAATCTGTCCCACCTACAGGTACTGTGGCAAAGCATCTGAAATTTGGATCATTATCCAGCCATTTTTTCCATGCATTTAAATTATCCCGGGTTGGTTCACATAGAAATAGAGGGGGTTGCTCTATATCTTCCATGTTTGCGATTGCCCAGAAAATATCCATTTGTTTTTCGTTTGACCAGATCGCTTTGATCCCGGGATTGGCTCTCACTAATTCGGCGATGCTATCTTCCGTGATGCTTTCCCCTTCATTACTGGTAGGCATGGAAGTTGCGATAACGTTTGGATATGCAGCCAATACCTCGTCGATGATCTCCTGGGTGTAATCGTTCGATCCATAATTGAAGTAAACAAATTCGCCTTCACCGCCCATTTCTTCCATCATCCATTCCAGGCTGGCTTGTATGGAGCGGTATAAGGTGGAAAGGTTGTAAATTTTTGGCTCTTCTCCGGTATCTGCATTTAACATAAATATCGGTATACCAGCAGCTTTGGCATTCTGGATTTGGCCCCAGACCCCATCAACATGCCACTTGTTGGAGTATGAAATGATAACATCTACTCCTTGGTTCACCAACTCATCAATATCCTTACCACGCACACATTCCATGTTAGTCTCACCACAGGCTTTTAATAAACCGTCAATATTCTGGTTTTCATCTGCTTCATAACCGAGAACATACCCATCAGCAGATGGCAGGGTGAAAGTAAGCTCCTCAGGTGGAGTTTCTGCCTCCGTTGGGGATGGGAGGGTATTTGTCGGTTCCATTGCTGGAGCCGGTTCATCGACTGCTGCTGGAGATGATGGTGTACCACCACAAGCAGTAGCCAGCATTGTCCAGATGATTAAAACAACAATAGACAATGAGATTCTTTGTTTCATTAGGTTCTCCTCGATGTAAATTATTTTTAAGTTGGCAACAGCGACAAATTTTTCCAATGATTCCAACCTCAAAGGATGATTTAGGCTGAACGAGATAAGTTTAGCACTGATCATCCAAATGTCCAGTATGTATGACGAAATATGATTTACGTCTCCTTCTGGGGAATTTTTTGAAATTTATGCTTCCCAATAAGTGAAAGAATGAG
>CAYSFA010000264.1:0-2848 GCA_964430025.1 uncultured Anaerolineaceae bacterium
CTGCACGGCATATCCATCCCGGTCAAATGAGCCGGCGAACCAATCGATGGCTGGTTGCAGGTGGGCATTTTCCCCACGCAGGATGTACCAACCTGGTTTATCGAATAGCCCCATAAAGGCGGCGCGCACATTGTGACAATCCCCAATCTTTGAAAAGTGCTGTGGGTCATTACCCAGCTCGATTCCACGCTTATAAATTTCATAAACACGGGAGGTGGGCTCGGGCACCACCGGCCATTCCTTCCAATCCTCCGGAAGGGGTCTTGTATCAGGGGTGGAGGTGGCTGTTTCGGTGGCAGTTTCACTGGGGGCTGTCGTTTCCGAAGGATCTGCCAGTTCTGGTGTGTTGGTTCTTTTCTGTGAGACTGATTCAAGTACTGCTTCAGTTTGAGTTGGCGCACTCGTAAACTCTGGTTGAGGTGTGTTTTCCAGCAAAGGAGCAGCTGCCTGGCAACCGGCTGAAAGAATCAGAAATAGGATCATGAAGATGGTAAATGCTTTCATAGATGTTTCCTCTATTGGCAGATTATAAACCATTGATTGATTAATTCAAGGGGAGGATATAGCCAGAACGCAGGTGGCTTCATTAAATTCAAAACAGCTGAGCTTGAAGAGCCAGCTGTTTTGGACTCGTACGTCTGGATGGAGGACTTAAGAGGGAAGAATCGCGTTACGATAAACTACTTGTTTTGAACGGTTGATCATCATGGCAACCAGCATCATTGCGATGGATATCAGAGTGTTGGCAATTACGAACAACCATGCCAGCCCACTGATGGCTTTGAACACCAGGCTTGTAAAAACCTGGGCAGCCGGGTTGATGAAAATGTTTATCCACATTCCTTGCCCTATTACATTATCACGTAAGGCAAAGACGGAAAGAATACAAACTATGGTTGCAAGAATATTCAATACGCTTAATGAAGCGAAAATTTTGGTTCCTATTGGGGTTGATTTCTCTTTCATTTTACTCTCCACTTGTCTTTAGTATACAAACTTAGGATTTTTCTTACCCTGACCAAGTGGCGGGGATGTTATTCATCCGTAGTATGGAAATTAAGATGCCCGAATGATGATCAGGCGTGTAACCCTGCATTTTCTGGGAAATTTTCCACATGGTGGTCAGTAGACAGGCTGATGGTTTTGATATATAGTCATAAATGAATGATCTGACTCCATCCTGAAGAAACTTTTCTCAGGGTTATTCGTATATAGATACGGAGGTGTGTGATGAACTATAGTGAAGTTTTTTCCAAAGCCTGGAAGATTGTATGGAAATTCAAGGCTTTATGGATTTTCGGTATTCTCTCCAGTTGCGCTCGTGCCAGCTCTGGCGGTTCGGGTAGCTCCTCGGGTGGTGGGGGCGGAAGTTCGCATTTATTCGATAGTGGTGTTTTAGCTTCCCCGCAGGCTCTTTTGCCTAAACAGGTTTACCTTTGGTGGTTGCAATTTCAACAAGGTGGAGAGATGGCTCCTTGGGCAGTCTTTTTGATTGTCCTGGCCGTTTTCTTTGTAATCACCGCGTTGGTGGTTCTCTCCTTGTTCCTGGGAGTTCTGGGACGAGTAGGCGTGGCACGCGGTGCCTGGTTAGCAGATGAAGGCGAAGAGAAATTAAACTTTTCGCGTATCTTCCAGGAGAGCAAACCTTATTACTGGCGGGTTTTCCTGTTCTTCCTGTTGTTGTTTGCAGCGTCGATTGCGATTGGTAGTATCCTGGCCATCCCGATTCTGTTGGTAGTCATCTTTACTTTAGGGATTGGTCTGATATTCCTGATCCCCCTCTTCATTGTGGTCGCGTTTGTCATCAAGATTTTGATTGAACAAACCATTATGGCGATTGTGGCGGAGGATTTGGGTGTCTTCGCCGCCATTGAACGCGCCTGGAAACTGCTGGTAGCAAAACCCTGGCCGCAGGTGGTGGTTGGATTGGTGACAATCGGTCTCGAGATTGTGGTCGGGTTAGTGTTGGTACTGCCAATTTTCTTAGTGGCACTTCCACTCCTGGTTTCAATCCTGTTCCAGACAGAAGTTGTATTCGGGATCGGCGCGATCATCAGTGGAGCAAGTTTCCTGCTGTATTTACCGGTGATGTTGCTGGCTTTAGGTGTGATGTACGCCTATTTTGGGGCGCTGTGGGCGCTTACCTTCCGACGATTAACACAACCATCAGCTCCAGTGGTGGTGGAAGCTTCGGTTGAATAACTGACTATTATCAAAGACCCTGTCGATGAATTCATCGACAGGGTCTTTTTTTCGTTAACAGCTCATTATTTTGAGATGGATTTTTTAATTAGGTTAATGATCACGCCGATTTCCCCTCTGTGTTCAGCCTCGTGTTGTGCCAGGTGGTGCAGAACCCATTCCGGTGACACTTCATATTGTGGCATTACTCGATTTTGATGGAACTCTTCCTCGGTAACATGCTTGAACTTCTCCATCAGAATATCCCTGGATTTCTGTAAGCGGGCAAGGTGTTGATCAAGCGATAGATTATTCATTTGTGTCAATTTTCCCGTCGAATCACGACAATCCTCAGGAAATAACTTAACCACCTCATCCGGAAATTCTTCATTCAGAACTTCAACAAACAACCAATCCATTTCTATCAAGGCAATGTGGTACAGGATCGTTCCAATGGTATTTTCATGTACCTCATTATCTAAATACGCTGCAGGTAGATCTTTTAGCGTATCAAGGGTTCTGCGGCGTGCGTCCTCCAATCGCCATAATGCTGCTCCAATTTCGGGGGGATACCCGGTAAGATTCATTACCTCAAGAATTTCTGTCATAACTCCTCCAGGCTTAGCTTAGCATATCGAGCTGACTTTATAAAATTTCTAAAGACTCT
>CAYSFA010000265.1:0-2832 GCA_964430025.1 uncultured Anaerolineaceae bacterium
AATTTTCGTCGGAGAAGAACAACTTTGTCTTCTATCACCATTAGATCATGGTGGCTGGTTAGGTCCCGTAAAAGGGCTTGACAATCCGGAATGGATTGTTGGTGAGGTAGTCGCTGGTGGAGCCAATGCTGTATTAGCCTCACCAGGTTTCTTACAGGCTGCGCAGAAATCATTGAAACCAGAGACCGGATTAGTGTTAAGAGTGAGTCTCACCGCTGGTCTGAGCAAACAAGGAACTCAGGAAACTCCCATTGCGTCATTAGATTCTGCCATAAGAATGGATGCTGATGCTATTGCTGTTTCAGTCTTTTTTGGTCGTGAAGGCGACATTGAAATTTATCAATGGTTAGCTGCTTTGATCGATGAATGTAAACCATATGGAATGCCCGTTATCGCTGAAATGATGCCTCCGGAAAATGTTTCCTATGATCCCGTAGCCATTGCACATGCTTCCAGAATTGGCATGGAAATTGGTGCTGACGTGATCAAAACTAATTTTTCCGGAAATGTTGAAACATTCCGGGATGTTGTAAAATCCGTTCCGATTCCTATTATTGTTGCAGGTGGTCCAAAAACCGGGAATGAAGGGGACGATGCAACCGTAAAAATGGCCAAAGCAGCCATTGAAGCCGGGGCGAAAGGTGTTGCCATTGGACGACGCGTTTGGCAATCAGAAAAACCCCGTGAAGTCACCCGACAGGTAGCTGCTGAATTCTGGAAGAAATAATCCAGCTTATTTCTGTGGACTTTTCATTTTACTCTCCGTTCAATTTTTCCCCTGAAACGCTGGCAGTCTGGCTGCCAGCGTTTCAACAATAACCAAGTTTATGGATGGAAAGAACTCCTCAGGATCTCCATCAATGAATTTGACACAAGAGTATAATTGAATTAATCAACAAATTTTCCAAAAAAGGATACGAAAAATGAGTAAAACAACAGAAAATCTTAAAATTGCATTTGCTGGTGAAAGTCAGGCATATCAAAAGTACAAAGCATTTGCAAAGAAAGCGAAAGCTGAAGGATTCGCGAATATCGCAAAACTTTTTGAAACAACAGCTGAAGCTGAACGTGTTCACGCCGAAGGACACTTGAAAGCATTGGATGGAATAAAAAACACACTAGACAACTTACAGGAAGCAATTTCCGGAGAAACCTATGAGTTCGAGAAGATGTACCCTCCCATGTTGGAAGAGGCATTAGAATCCGGACATAAAGCCAGCCGAATGTTTGGCTATGCTCCCGCAGCAGAAGAGGTTCATGCAAGAATTTATGAACTAGCCTTGGAAGCTGTTAAGCAGGGCAAAGATATGGAGGTTAGTGAGTTTTATCTCTGCCCAGTCTGTGGATACATTGAATTAGGGAAAAAACCTGAATAATGCCCTGTCTGTGGTGCCATTGGAGAGAAATTCCTTTTACTTTAATTAAGGTTCTCAATGTGTCTCAACTCATCCCTTTTTATTGTGGTATTCAGATAAAAGGGGATTTTTTTACTTTTCTGATAGGAGTGAACAAGGGTATTAATTTGTCAAGTATGACAGATCATGTGCCTGATTCTGTTAACCTTTTCTTTACAAATCCATTATAATTTAATTGTAAATCAACTGCGACTTATTTAATTTTATTCTGGATTAAATTTGTCATTCCTCACTTTTATTTTCTAAAGAACGAAGTATTATTAAATTGAGTTCTTTTCAAGCTGTATCACGGTAAGAAAACCAATTTCATTTCAAATCATTAAAGAGGTGTAACCATGAGTTTTTCTTTCTACTTTCCAACCAAATTAATCTTTTCCGAGGAGGCTGGTAGTGATCTCCTACTCGAACTTGTGTCTGCACCGAAAGATGGCGTTTTGTTATTAACCGACAAGGGAATCATACAGGCCGGGATTGCTGAAAAAATTCTTACCAAATTAAATGAAAACGGTTTCCAGCCTGTGGTCTTTGATGATATCCCCGGCAATCCAAACGTCCCGGATGTCAAAAAAGCTCTGGCAGCCATCGAAGGCAAACAAATAACCCACGTGGTGGCTTTAGGCGGTGGCTCCGTGTTGGATGTAGCCAAGGCAGTCGGATTACTACTTGGTGATCCGGAATTGGATTATGAAGAAGTGCAATGGCGTCGCCAGCAAATCAAAAAAGCCCCTCTGCCCGTCATCGGTATTCCTACTACTGCAGGCACAGGCAGTGAAGTAACTCACGTAGCAGTGGTTGGAGACAGTAAAGGTTTTAAGATGGGAGTTCTGCACCCAGCTATGTTCATGAAAACCGCCATCATTGATGGCAGTCTGATGCTCTCCTTACCCAAGCAATTAACCGCTACAACCGGAATGGACTCGCTGGTGCACTCCATTGAAGCCTATCTCAGTAAGAAAGCCAATCAGGTTTCTGATCTCTTTGCATTACAAGCAATCAGCACTATTGTGAAGTGGTTACCGGAAGCTTACAAAAATGGTTCTAACCTGGAAGCACGCAAGCAAATGGCAATGGCCGCCACCCTGGCAGGCATTTCCTTTGATCAATCCTCCCTGGGATTGGTGCACGCCTTAGCTGGTCCATTGTGCGGTACTTATCATTTACATCATGGCCTCGGGGTTGCTACCCTGTTACCTGCTACGCTTGATTTTGACGCACCAGCTATCTCTGCTGACCGATGGGAACCACTTCGAAATGCTCTCAATCTTCCGGTGGATGCAAATCCGGACAGCCTGGGTGACTTCGCCCGCAATTTATTAAAAGAACTCGATATGCCCACCCACCTTTCAGAAGTGGGTCTGAAGGCCGAAGACATTCCATCGATCGCTGAATCAGCCACCAAAATGGCAATGATCGGCTT
>CAYSFA010000266.1:0-2831 GCA_964430025.1 uncultured Anaerolineaceae bacterium
AAATTCAAATCACCAAAGAAAAGAACTCGTCGCCCGGAGTAAATTGTATTCCAGCTACGATTGAGCACATCACATTTTTAGGTGAAATGATCTATTATCATGTTAATCTGGAAAATGACGCAACCTTACTTGTTCCAGTTTATTACGCTTCAACCCGCTACGATGAAAACGAACAGGTCTTTATTAGTTGGGAAATAGAGGCAGGAAAAATTCTTTCTAAATAGAATGGTTCCTGATTTCCGTAAGAACACAATCGCTTCAATTGAAATAAACAAGGAGAAATATACAAATGACAGAAAATCAATACCGTGTAATGTGGGCAGAAAAACCAAATGAATTGGAATTACGCCACTTACCATTACCAGAAGTCGGTGATAATGATGTTTTGATTAAAGTAGGAAAAGCAGGAATTTGCCCCTGGGATTTACGAGCATATTCAGGGTTATCCTCTTCCGTCCAATTCCCCCGTGTTCTCGGTCATGAAATGGCTGGTGTGGTGGAAGCTGTTGGAAAAAATGTGAAGTTCATTAAACCAGGTCAACGCGTCGTTCCCGATATGGGTGTCAAATGCGGTGTCTGTAAAGCTTGTCGCAGTGGGCGTGAAAATCGCTGCCAACATCCACACTTTCAACAATACGGTGGCGGATTTGCGGACTATGTGCGTGTTCCCGAGAAAAACGTCCACATCATCACCAAAGAAACTACCAGCCTGAAAGCAGCTGCCTTCACAGAACCGCTCTCCTGTGTGGTGCGTGGTCAAAACTTGTTACATCTCTATCCTGGTGAGTTTGAACTGGTCGCTGGATTAGGACCAATTGGATTGATGCACTTACAGGTAGCAAAAGCCTTTGGTGCTCGCGTAATCGCCTCTGATCCTGTTCCAGAACGATTAGAAAAAGCCAAAGAACTTGGTGCTGATTGGG
This sequence comes from uncultured Anaerolineaceae bacterium, assembly GCA_964430025.1. Lineage (GTDB taxonomy): Bacteria > Chloroflexota > Anaerolineae > Anaerolineales > Anaerolineaceae > UBA6170. Next base: position 924 of record CAYSFA010000266.1, read on the forward strand.
TTGTTAATCCAAAAGAGACCGATGTGGCGACTATGGTTAAAGAAGTCACCTCTGGCTGGGGTGTAGATGCTGCTGTCGTTACAGTTGGGTCTGCCCGATTGGTGGAAGAGATTGTTCCGATGCTCGCGCCAGGTGGTCGATTGAACATTTTTGCAGGAATTTATCCAAAAGATCAATTGCATATCGACCCCAATCTGATCCATTATGGTGAGTTTGTCATAACCGGGTCTGCAGATAGCACTCCTGCTGATTTTCACACCGCATTGAATATGATTGAAAGTGGTCAGGTGAATACCGAAACCCTCATTAGCCACATGTTACCTCTGGAAGAATTAGGCAAAGGGTTTGAAATTGTCAAAAGCCTAAAAGGCTTAAAGGTCATGTTAGACGTCAATGATCTGGAGTAAATGAACCATTGAAACCGTATGTGCTCGCGTTGGATGTAGGAACTTCTTCTTTGAAATCAGTTGTCTATGATTTTAATGGAAAGATCCTAGCTTCTGAAAACCAATCCTACGAACACCAAACTTCTCAACCGGGTTGGGCGGAAATGGATACCAGCGTTTGGCAGCAGGCAATGGAAAGCTGCCTGTCCAAACTTTCTGAGCATCCATTCTTGTTACAACAAGTGGAAGTGATAGCCTTTACCGGCCAGATGCATACAGCTGTATTGTTGGATGCGGAATTCAAACCATTGAAACCAACCATACTTTGGCTCGATCGAAGGTCCACCGCTGAAACGCTCGAGTTACAAACGGTTTTCAACTTACCTCCCTATCATTTAAATTCAACTTACACTCTTCCAAAATTATATTGGTTGAAGAAACACCTGCCTGAGGTGCTTCAGAAAGCCAGGCATTTACTTTGGCCAAAAGACTATCTTCGCTTTTTAATGACAGGTGAAATCTTTACCGACATTACAGAACCAGGTGGGGCAGCATTGTTGGATTGGAACTCCTTGGATTGGGCACGAGAACGCCTGGAGTACATTGGCCTGGACCCAAAAATCTTACCCCCCATTCTCCAACCGGATGAGGAAGCAGGTTCTTTATTGCCTGAATTCATTGAAAGATTCCAAATCAATCCATCCGCGAAGGTCATTGCCGGTGCGGGCGATGTCTTAGCGCTCATATCTGGTGCACCCCCTGAAAAAGGCAGGCTCAACTGCTCCATAGGCAGCTCTTCGATGATTTTCACCCCACTGGGCATGGAACAGGATGTTGTAGATGCAAAGAATCGCCTCTACACCTATCCCCTCCTGAAAGTCCCCATGTTAGGTGGTGTTTCCTCGACCACTGGGGCAGCTCTGCAATGGGCATGGAGGAACTTCTATCCTGAAACTTCCTACAACACTGCAATATTGGAAGCACTGAAAGTAAATCCAGGATGTGAGGGGCTGTTTTTCTTACCCTTCCTCTCCGGAGAACGCTCCCCGTTCTGGAATGACGAACTCCGTGGCAGCTTTCAGGGATTGTCACTCACCCATTCCCGCCCACATTTCATCCGAGCGGTCATGGAAGGGGTTGGCTTTAGTCTCGCATACCTGATTGAAATCTTTGAAGAACTGGAAGTGCATATCAAAGAAATTGCTCTTGCGGGAGGAGGAACCAGAACTCCGGGATTGGCTCAGTTGATTTCGGATGTCTGTCAATTGCCAGTCAATGTGTACACTGGCCAGGAAACAGTCACACATGCCTTATTCGCCTATGCTTGCCTGGCAATGAATGATGGCAGATCTTTCGACGAAGCCCTGCAAGTCACTTTCGAGGAACCACTCAGGTTGTTTCCTGATCCAAAAAAGGCAACTATCTATCAGCAATTATTTAAGAAATACAAAACGCAAGCTGATTTTAACCAATATTTATCAAGTCAAGAATAAATCAAGAATTTTTAATTTTTCGTAGAAGG
>CAYSFA010000267.1:0-2819 GCA_964430025.1 uncultured Anaerolineaceae bacterium
CGTTTACCAGCCCAGCGCATCAATCCGCTGGATGGACGGCTGGTATGGATGTTGGACGAGGCCGCTGCCAGTAAGTTGTAATCATTCCCATTCTTCGGGGTTATAACGCCGCAAACGTTTGATCTCACCTCGTTTTTTCTTTGCACCCAGGCGAGCGGCCCGGGCGGTTACGCTGGGACGAGTGGCACGACGTACCTTGGGCTTTTCACTGGCGAGTTTTAAGATCTCGACTAGTCGTTCCTGTGCGTCAAAACGATTTTGCTCCTGGGTACGATATTGACGGGCATGGAGCACCAGCACCCCATCCTTGTTGATGCGTCCACCAGCGGTTTTGAACAGCCGTTGTTTGACCTCATCCGGAAGCGCAGACTCGACCACGTTAAAACGTATTACCACTGCCGTCGCGACCTTGTTGACGTTTTGTCCGCCCGGCCCAGCCGCGCGCACAAAATCGAATTGCAGTTCATCCTCGTCAATGGAGATTGTAGGCGTAATCTCTAGCATAAGCCCCATTATAATCCAACGCAAAGAACGCGAAGTTTACGCAAAGGGGACAAAGGGAGAATATCGAAGGTGCGTTGTCGTCTGCCCATTAAGGGTGCACTTAGGGATCGGCAAATTTAATCCGTAAAGGAATAATTTTTCGAAAGCACAATTGCAAAAGTGCGATGCACCTGATTAACTAAACCTTACATTCAAAGGTGCAATGCACTCTTGGATCCCGAATTATTAATCCACTATTTCCATTCAACGTAGACTCTTTATCTCTAAGTGCAATGCACCAAAACTCCTTTGCGTTTCTGCGCCCTTAATCTTTCTCTGTCACCTGTAGGCTGCTTGCCCGCTTTCGCTTCGACACTTCAGCCTTCCCCCTACTCCCCTCTCCACGTCACCGAATACTCCGTCAACTCATCAGCCCCCGTCACCCCGGGATCCTCAAACACCCACTTGCCGGATAATCCCAATTCCTTTACGGTCAATTCAAAATGACACATCGCAATCCCCATATCCAACCGCTGCATATCCTCAATCTGCGCCAACCTGGTAAACACACTTCGATACCCCGGTGTGCGCTGCATATAAAAATGAAAATCCTGACCCTTCTTCACCACCCGCCAGGGCTGCTTGTTCGAAGCGGACGGCCCAATGCGTAGCATCTCCAGTGCAGTCTGGTATCCACCCAAGGACTCACATTCTAAAGGCTTCCCAAAATCCCCGTCAAAAAACAAACGCTCCCAAGGGATTCTTCGATCACCCGCCACCCGCTGCCGAATCATCCCCCTGCGTGCTTGCTCTGCATCCTCAATCAGGCCAATCGACAGAATCGCTGGCATCGTCTCGCCAGGCTTCAAATCGATCTTACGCGCGAAAGCACTCTTCATAAAGGTGCCCCCCAACCAGCAGGTGCCCAAGCCAATGTCGGTGGCTGCCAACACAATCTCCTCCATGCGGTAGCCAAATTCCTCCAGATTGTGTTCACCAGCCTGCAACGCCCCCACCACAAAACCATTCGGGTTCTGGATGAAGCCATACGTGCCCAGGCTGCGCAGGGCTTTTCCGTCCTGGTCCCCCGCTGCCACAAGATCAAAGCGCATTCGGGCACCAAAAGGGCCAGTGGTGATGGAATGGAGCAGGGAGTTGAATTGTTCCTGAGTTTCTGTGGAAACTGGTTCTTTGCTATACTTCCGGCAGGAAAAGCGCTGCTGGATGATATCTGTGATTAGTTGATTGTAAGTTGTCATGGGGACAATTATAGCGGGTTTTAAGATGAATCAAATCCAGGAATCTGTTGAAAATCACTCCCTTTCCATGACAAGGTAATCCTGATTAAGGATAAAATGTAGGGTGCGTTAGGAACGCACCATTTCCGTCCTATTGATAAAACAATCTGGATTTCAATCTGGAAATTTCGGTTTTCAAATCTAACAATTGGTAGAAAAACTTTTTTGGTGCGCCGTTGACGCACTGAATGGGGGGCGGGTTTAGAACCTCCTGATTGGGGGGCAGGCCCGCCCTTACGAAAGAATTTTTTTCGTCTTTGATTTGATATCAAAAAGGGTAGGTGCGAGACCTACCCCTACGATTGAATAACAATGAGGATTTGAGGTGTATGACCTATCCCTACAAATTATGAAATTAAATTGAGGTGATTTGAGAAATGAAAAAGGGCGGGTCTGGGACCCGCCCGTACGAAAGAATTTTTTCGTCTTTGATTTGATATCAAAAAGGGTAGGTGCGAGACCTACCCCTACGATTTACAATGCACTATATTAATTCGAGGGCTTACTTCCCCTCATTCACACTCATCCACAGATGCTCAAGCGTCCTGAGGGCGGTGAAGCTGCGTTCGGTCCAGGCGAGGGTGCTGATGTGGAAGCCATCATCGCGATCCATATCCATACCATTATTGGGCAATGCCTGGGCAGCCCGCCAGAAGTTCCACAGCGGTAAATTATATTCATAGGCTAATTTGGCGGTAGTGTAGTTGAGGGCATGGTCGCCTTCGACGTTGTCCGCTTTGGTGGCTAAAATCGGGACTACCCCTTCTTCGATCAGGGTATCCAATATCTGGCGCATATATTGCTCATAACGCTCCGTGGTGCGCCCTTCCCACCACAATTCCAGGCTGACAAAGGCAAAACTAGGGTTGTGAATCCGTAATTCGCACTGCACCGGGTTCTCGCCCGATTCACAAGCTTCCTGATTCGCCCAAATCGGGGAGATCACCGCGGCGGCATTATACCCCCCCTGCACGGCATATCCATCCCGGTCAAATGAGCCGGCGAACCAATCGATGGCTGGCTGCAGATGAGCATTTT
>CAYSFA010000268.1:0-2815 GCA_964430025.1 uncultured Anaerolineaceae bacterium
AAACAAAATTCAATATGTGAATTTGCTTTTTCCAAACTTAAGGCAATTGCTTCACTATTTCTGATAGAAAGAATTAGTTCTTCAAGGATATCCAATGGGGGGTTGCAATCATATTTGAAGAAATCTTTGGTTATTGGTGCTTCTTTGTGTGAATCGAAGTAAAAAATTGCCGGCATAGTGATTATTCCCAATCTCAAATCCCCACCTACTGGTTTCCCAAGATTCTCTTCGTTAGATGTGAAATCGAGAATGTCATCGATAATTTGAAAAGCAATACCTAATTCATATCCAAATTGACGAAGATATTCTTTTTGAGTACTATCGGCCTCCGAAATGATCCCAGCGGAAATTGTCGAAGTTTCGAATAAAGAAGCAGTTTTTGAATAGATTCTTTTGTAATATATATCCAGATTACTTTGACAATGACTGGAAAACATTTGGGTGATTTCCCCATTGACAATAACTCCCAGTGTATTAGCGAATAATTTCATAACGGGAACTGAGTTTGTCTCTGCAGCTAATTTGGCTGCTTTAGCAAAAATAAAATCACCTGTTAGAACGGTTGCTGCTGGTGTCCATTTCGAGTTTAGAGTTGGGATCCCTCTACGTAATAATGAGCCATCAATAAGGTCATCATGTACTAAGGTAGCAGTATGTAAAAGCTCGATCGCTGCAGCAAGAGTTATTATTCGATCTGTTTCGCCATTAAGCATTTTTCCAACAAGCAATGTGATATTGGGACGTAAACGCTTTCCACCAGAAGTTATTAAATGGTCCAGTGCAGCTTGAAGATCCTCATTAAAACCTAATGCTTGTTTTCTCATTAGATCTTCAACTGCAAGAATTTCATTTGATACTAAATTCTGAAATCTATTTAAAATATTCAATCAATGCTCCCAAGCGAATAACCTATTCGCATTTTGTGTTGTTTCTTGTTGTACCAATTTTAGCGGGTTTTCGCTTAAATTAGAAATTTTTTCCGCAATTAGTTTAATATTGGCAGGTTCATTCGGCTTTCCACGGAATGGATGAGGTGAAGAATAGGGGGAATCTGTTTCCAGGACTATTGACGATAAGGGAAGAGATCGACCCAGCTCATGTTTCTCAATGGCATTTTTATAGGTGATTGATCCCCCAATACCTATGAAAAAGCCATTTTCAGAGATCAATAACGCATTAGATAAATCACCTTCGAAAGAATGAAAAATTCCAAAAGGTTTTTGATAGGACAACTCATTTTTCCAATTTAAGAGGATCTTCACTGTCTCAATCAACGAATTCCTTGTGTGAATTACGACAGGTAAATCAGTATCAGCAGATAATTGAAGCTGATCAAGTAGAGCAACTTTCTGAATTTCAGGATCTGCTCTATCTCTATAAAAATCTAAACCAATTTCGCCAATTGCCTTTACTTTTGGATGTTGAGTTAATTCATGAAGAACTTTAATACTGGATTTATTCCAATTGTTGGCTTCATTGGGATGAATTCCAACAGCTGCATAGACGATTTCATATTTTTCCGAAATTTTTATTGCTTCAATACTAGATTCAAGATTTATGCCTGGTACTAGTATTTTTTGAATTTCGTTTTCTATAGCTTTCTCAATGATCAAATCTAGATCGACTTGTGAATTCATTAAATTCAAATGGCAATGAGTATCCACAAAAAACATTTAATTTATACCTGCAATTCTCAAGCCATCCTGCAAAATTGCTTGGACTTTATCAGCATGGGTAGTTTCACAATACACTCTGATTATTGGTTCAGTCCCTGAAAACCTGATTAATAACCACCCTCCATCTTCTAATGTAAATTTGAAGCCATCCGTTGTTATTAATTCCTTTACCCCTAATCCACCAATTGATGTTGGATTTGCATTGATGATGTTGTTTTCTTTCTCTGTTTTATCACCTGAAAATGGCGTATCAATGCGATCATAGTAATGGTCACCAACAACTGAATAAAGTTCCTGTAATAATTGAGAGGGGGTTTTCTTAGTTTTCACCAACATTTCCAAAAAATAAAGGCCTGCGAGTAACCCATCTCGTTCAGGGACATTCCCTCTAAAGGCATAACCACCAGATTCCTCCCCACCTATTAACGCGTCCGTTTCAATCATTTTTGGTGCAACAAATTTAAATCCCACCCCTGTTTCATAAACAGGAACATCATAGATTTTTCCTAGTTTATTTAACATCGAAGTAGTTGATAAAGTCTTTACGATTGGACCTCGAAGTTTTTTGTATTCCAACAGGTAATAAGCTAAAAGCGCATACACCTGCAATTGATTTAAGAAATTACCATGCTCATCGCCAATCCCAAGGCGATCTCCATCGCCATCAGTAATTACGAGAATATCAGCATTAATTTCTTTTACTTTCTTCAATCCAGCATCAACGTTGGGAGGAATTGGTTCTGGTCTGGACATTTCGGGAAAGATTGGGTTTCGATGGTTATGAATTTCAGTTACTTTGGTAGTTCCACCCTCTAATAAGCGACTAAACCAGTTTGCATTATTTCCCCACATTGGATCGATGAGAATATTCAACCCGGCGTTTTTAATAGCGTTAAAATCAACAAATTTTTGGAGGTGGATTGAATATGGTTCGGCTGCGTTGAATAAACTAACATTTCCGTCACTGAGAGCCTGATCAAATTTTAATCTTTTTACGTCCTCAATGTCATCAGGTATTAACTGCTCAATTCTTTTTAAGTCCATTGGTGGGATTGCACCACCATTTTCGTCGCGTACTTTAAAGCCATTATCTGTTGGGGGATTGTGTGAAGCGGTAACATTGACAGCCGCAATTGCAT
>CAYSFA010000269.1:0-2804 GCA_964430025.1 uncultured Anaerolineaceae bacterium
TAATGTACCAACGATATTGGGTCCTAAAATACGAATGCCGTACTCGTGAGCTTTGGCAACGACTTCCTGTTCCAACTCTTTATTTCCAACTTCAGCGAAACCAGAGGTAATGACAATCAACCCTTTAACGCCTTTTTTACCGGCTTCAGCAATTGTCTCCAACACAAATTTTGCAGGGATTGTAACAACTGCAGCATCGATTTCACCTGGAACATCTGCTAATGATTTGTAACATTTGACCCCTAAAATCTCTTCGGTTTTCGGGTTGATGGGGTAAATTTTTCCTTCATACCCACCATCAAGAATGTTTTTCATAACACTGTAACCAATTTTGGTTGAATCTGCTGAAGCACCAATAACTGCTACTGACTTTGGACGCATAAGCCCATCTAAATAATTACTTTCCATGCTCGTTTCCTCCATAATTTAATTATGATTTACTGATAAGTTATCTTTACTGATAAATGCTACCCTGGTTATTACACAAAAAATCTCCCACAAATCCAGTTGGATTGGGAGTTTTGATCACATTTCTTTTTACCGATAATTTTCGCGTTTCTCTAAAGTCATAACAATAACTCATTACGTTTAATTAGTTTATCATAGTTAATGTCTAACAATTTATATTTTACGATTTTTTCAGTAAACAAATGTACTCAAATGTGCGGTATTTTTATCATCAATTTTGAAAAGAACTCCAGAACATTCTGGAGCTCTTTAACCGTACTCGTTTAGGTGCTATTTTTGAAGGGCAGCTTCAATTATTTTATTTACCCGTTTAATGTGATTTGAACTGTCTAATGGGACCCCATCAGTAATGAGAGCATTTTCAAATAATTGCTCGATCACTAATTCACGAATAGGATTGATCCCTTCAATTTTTGCCAAATCGGCAATAATCGGATGGTGTGGATTAATCTCCAGGATCTTTACCGGTGATTCCAATTCTTTTTGTAAGTATTTATAAGCTTTCTGAATTTCCTGACTTGGGCTCCCTTCAGAATCAACCAACCTGGCAGGTGAATCTACCAGATTCTCAGTAGTTCTTACCTCCTTTATACGATCATTTAAGGTGGTTTTAAAGAATGTCAGAAGTTCATTAAGGTGCTTTGTGTCTATCTTTTCTTCTGGTTGTTCTTCTTGTTCATCTTTTTTCTTATTTGGCAAATCCAGATCTTTAGAGGTTACATTTACCAAATCAAATTCTTTGTATTTATTGATTCTCATTAATACGAATGGATCAATTGGATCGGTAAAGGTAATAACATCGACACCTTGTTTTTTGAAGATTTCCAGATGGGGAGAATTAATTGCTGAAGACTCGTCTTCGGAAATGATGTAATATATTTTCTTTTGGTCAACTACCATTGAAGAGACGTAATCGTCTAAAGAATTCCATTTATCAATATTTTGGATCGTCTTAACTTTCATGATCGAAAGTAGTTGTTCATCATACTCGGTGGTTGAAGCAAGTCCTTCTTTTACAAAAAATCCGAATTCTTTCCAAAATTCTATATATTTTTCAGGTTCATTGGTCTTCATGTTTTCCAGATAATCCAGGACTTTCGAAGAAAGGATCTTTTTTATCTGAGAGATGGCTTTCGTGGATTGGAAGGATTCTCTGGAAACATTCAAGGGGATATCTTCTGAGTCAACCACTCCCTGCATAAAGCGTAAGAATTCCGGGAGTAATTCTTTCGTAAATTCCTGGATTAACACTTTTCTTGCGTATAGCTTTAATCCATAGTCTTTTCTATCTGAGAATAAGTTTGGTTCTGCAGATGAAGGGATATAAAGCAATCCATACATCTGAATAGGTGCATCAATTGATAAATGTAAGTGGCCTACTGGTTCTTTAAAATCTAAAGTAAATTGATTATAAAAATCTTTGTATTCTTCTTCTTTTACCAAATTAGGTTGTTGCCGCCAAATGGCTGTTTGCCGGTTGATCTGCTCTTCAATTGAATTTAAGAAAATAGAATAGGGGATGTAATCCGAATGGCGTTTTATTATTTGTCGTACGCGATATTCTTCTGTGTACTCAATCGCATCCTCTTTCAAATGCAAGATAATGCTAGTACCTCGTGTAATTTTGTTCCCTTTTTCGATAAAATAGGTTTCTCCGCCGTCGGAAGTCCAATGAACCGCCTCTGAATCTTTTTTATGGGATTTGGAAATCACTTCAATTTTCTCAGAAACCATAAAAGCCGAGTAGAAACCGACACCAAATTGACCGATAATGCTACTTAAATCTGTCTCTCCGGTTTTAGCAGCAGCCTCAAGAAAATCTCTTGCACCGGAATGAGCAATAGTTCCAAGGTTCTGAATCACTTCAGATTCATCCATTCCAATTCCGGTATCTTCTATTGTGAGTGTATTCTTCTCTTTGTCAGTCTTTATCGATATTCTTGGCTCAACATCTGGATCAAGCACATCTTTGTTGGTTAAAAGCTCAAAATTCATTCTTGAAATAGCATCAGAAGCATTTGAAATAAGTTCTCTTAAAAAGATATCTCGTTCTGTATATAAAGAATGAATTAGTATATTTAGTAATTGTCTTGTTTCAGCTTTAAACTGATGGGTAGCATTAGTCATATTGATATTTTCGGTCATTTTTTCCTCCTGGTATTTGATACAGGATTATCATAAAACAACAATATAAGATTTTTATAAAAATTTGTTGTTTGTTAATTCTAAAGATTTCGATAACTAAAAATTACTGATATCGTTTTTTTACTGCAGGGATTAGATATTCCTGGAATGCTCGTTCCTGGTCATAATCAGGCTGCCAACCCCAGTCATTC
>CAYSFA010000270.1:0-2800 GCA_964430025.1 uncultured Anaerolineaceae bacterium
TTGCAAATCTGAAATAAATTATTTTTCTGTTTTGCTGAAGCGCATTGTCAATATAGGGAGTTAAAAAATGCTTATAACCATCAATGGAATCAACCTGCCAAACGACATTATCGCCCAGATGGAGATTGTTCAATATGGTATCAAGGCCATTGATGCCTGTACTTACTGTAATTATCGATTTCATTTTATAGTAATAATGTGCAACTTCTCGGGTATCCTTATAAAATATATATGTGGATGCAACAATGTGAATAATTCAGGTAATATTAACATCGACTAAGGATTTTTTGATAAATTGCTAACATTCTCCTTTGATAAATAATATATCCAGCCGGAAATGCCGCACAACGTGTAAATATTAATTATTATATATTAGCTTTTTTTTTATTGAAAAGAAATAAATAATTTAGATTACAAATAGATTAAAATTTAACATATTTGTAACAAATTGTGGTATTGTAAAGGCTATATTAGTTGACAGAGACGCTAAATGAATTTTTATAGATGTTCAATATAATTATATATATTATTCGTTTAGAGTATAAAGCTGCATTAAAACTTATTTGCAAACAGGCTTTTTTATTTTACGAGTATAAAAATTTTAATTAAATCAAGGGAAGGATAAATATATGTCATTGATCAATGAAATAATCGACAAAGTAAAGAGACGCGATCCTGAGCAGAAAGAATTTCATCAGGCTGTTGAAGAAGTAATGTATACGCTTGAACCGACTATTGAAAAGCACCCGGAGTTCGTTAAGGCAAAGATCTATGAAAGAATCGTTGAGCCGGACAGGGTAATTATGTTCCGCGTGCCATGGGTTGACGATAAGGGAGAAGTGCAGGTAAACAGAGGATTCAGAGTGCAGTTTACTAATGCGATCGGACCTTATAAGGGCGGTTTAAGATTCCATCCGTCGGTTAATCTGGGTATTATAAAGTTTCTCGGGTTCGAGCAGATATTTAAAAATTCACTTACAACGCTTCCTATGGGCGGAGCAAAAGGCGGTTCGGATTTCGATCCAAAGGGCAAATCGGACATGGAGGTCATGAAGTTCACGCAGTCTTTTATGCGTGAATTATTCAAATATATCGGGCCTGACATTGATGTACCTGCCGGCGACATCGGAGTTGGCGGTCGTGAAATCGGATTCATGTTCGGCTATTATAAAAAAATTCTTAATGAGCATACAGGCGTATTGACCGGCAAGGCGCTTGAATACGGCGGAAGCCTTATAAGGCCAGAGGCTACAGGTTACGGGTCAACTTATTTCGCAGCAGAGATGCTTGCGACAAGAGGTAAAGAGATCAAAGGTAAAATATGCGCTGTTAGCGGTTCGGGGAATGTGGCTCAGTACACAGTTGAAAAAGTCAGCCAGCTTGGCGGCAAGGTTATCTCTCTCAGCGATTCTGACGGTACAATAATTGACGAGAAAGGAATCGACAGCGATAAGCTGAAATTTATAATGGATTTGAAGAATATAAGACGCGGCAGGATAAAGGATTATGCTGATAAATATAAAGTCAAATATTTCAGCGGTCTGAGCGTATGGGATGTTTTAAGAGAACAGGGGATAAAGGTCGATGTTGCATTTCCGTCCGCTACCCAAAACGAAATCAGCGGCAAGAATGCGGAGAATATGGTTAAGAGCGGATGTATTTGCGTTTCCGAGGGCGCTAATATGCCTTCTTCTCCTGAAGCAATTAAGATATATCAGGAAAATAATATTCTATACGGTCCGGGTAAAGCTGCCAATGCCGGAGGGGTAGCTACATCAGGACTCGAGATGTCGCAGAACAGTATGAGGCTTTCATGGAGCAGAGAAGAAGTGGACTCCAGGCTGCAGGAAATTATGAAGAATATCCACAAGGCATGTCTTTCTGCTTCTGAAACGTACGGCAGGAAAGGCGACTATGTAATGGGTGCCAATATTGCCGGATTTGTAAAAGTCGCAAAGGCAATGCTCGCTGCGGGTATAGTGTAGCTGAAAAAAATTGCCTGCAGGGATTTGCTATTAAACCGTACCGGCAGACTTATTGGCAGTCCACCTCCGCCAAAGGACTGGGATAAGTCCGGAAGAAATTATAAATAGCAATAAAAACAATTTTTAAAAATTTAATTTTTGATGTAAATATTTGTTTAGATAGATTCTAATATCCCTGCCGCCGGCAGGGATATTTTTTATATGCTGATTTAAAAAACTTTTACAGTAAATGATTCTTCGATGGTAAATTATAAAATTAACATGGATGTAACAAATAGCGTTATTTTTAATTGTAATAATTATATCAGTTATTGACTTTTAACAGTGTGTATGATTATGTATATTTTAAAAGATTAAATTAAAAATTATCTAAATATGCAAACAAATTTCCGGAGAGAATATATAATGTCCGATACATTTAATACAGGACTTTACAGCAATGCATATGAGCACGATTCCTGCGGGATCGGATTTGTTGCACATATAAAAGGCAAAAAATCCAATGAGATAATAAACCGCGGCCTTGAGATACTGGAAAGGATGGAACACAGGGGCGCAGAGGCTGCTGATAATAAGACCGGCGACGGTGCCGGGATTTTAATGCAGCTGCCGCGTGATTTTTATAAACATGAAACGAAGGATCTTGCCGACGGCCTTTACGGAACAGGTCTGGTTTTCCTTCCCCGGAATCCGGATGAGGCTGGGAAATGCGTATCCGAATTTTGTAAAGTTGCAGAAGAAGAGGGACTGGAAATAATTTTATGGAGAGACATAGAAGTCGATAATTCTGTTATTGGAGAAATTGCAAAACGCTC
>CAYSFA010000271.1:0-2785 GCA_964430025.1 uncultured Anaerolineaceae bacterium
GGTGTAAATCGTTCATCCACCAAGCGAATCAATAGCTTGTCTACCTCTTCATAGGTAAATCCAAGTTCATTTTCATCTGTTTGTCCTACCCAGAGATCAGCAGAAGGTGGCTTTTCCACCACGGATGAAGGAACCCCTATTTCTCTGGATATTTGACGAACCTGCGTCTTGTACAAATCACCCAATGGGTTTAATGCACAAGCTGAATCACCATAAATGGTTGAGTAACCAAGTAAAATTTCAGTTTTATTGCCTGTCCCCACCACTAATCCATTAAAGGCAGCGGATTGATCGAACAACACTACCATGCGTGCACGTGCCATGATGTTGCCTTTTCGCAAAGAATCCATATCCGGGAAACGATTGATCAGCGGATCCACCATCTCAGTAATCGGAATGGTCAGGCTTTGCACACCGGTGGCATCGATTACTTTTTGGGCATCATCCAAAGAATCCTGTGAAGAGGTGCGGTAAGGCATCCGTACTACCAGCACATTTTCTGGTCCCATTGCCCGGACGGCAAGAAAACAGGATAATGCTGAATCCAACCCACCGGAAAGACCTAAGACAGCCCGATTGAACCCGGTTCGAGTAATTTCACTATGGATAAAATTGCATAATATTTTTGTTGCTAGCTGTGTATTTATTGATAGATCAATCATTTCTTACTCCATCATCGACCGGAAGGTCGTCTTTCCTGTAATAAAATGCGTGATAGTTCCCGTTGAACCAGAGCTGTGCGTTCATCCCTTAATAACGGCAGCCTTGTTCTGGTGCGATGTAATTGATTTAAGTCGATTTCACAGTATAGAATAGTCTCTTCATATTGCGGTGCCCGTGCCATCACCACACCATTTGGATCGTAAACCATTGCACCTCCCCAAAAGTGCAAACCATCTTCATTCCCAACCCGATTGGTATGTGCTACAAAGGTGGTGAATAGACTAGCATACGCGCGATTAATGTGATCCACCCATCGTGCCGAGTCCTCTTGTGGTTCATTGGATAATCCTCTTCCCGGAGATGCCGAACTGAAGATTAATAAATCAGCTCCATCCTGCCAAAGCAAGTAAGGAACGGAAGCATGCCAGAAGTCTTCACAAATCAACATCCCAACCCGACCGAAGCGAGTATCAAAGGCGCGCACAGCATCTCCCCACGCGAAAAAGCGGCTTTCATCAAATAATCCATAGGTGGGCAGGTAGATTTTTTGGTGAACATGCACCACTTCACCCTGCGATAGATAAGCAGAAGCGATAAAGAAACAGTTGCGCTCATCTTCCTGTACAAACCCAACAACCAGATCAAGCTTATGACTGGCTTCTAATAATTGAGAAAAGATCGGGTCTTCATGGTCTGGTTTAAGAGCCACCTGAGGGACAAGATCCTGCAAAAGATATCCAGTCAAAGACAATTCTGGGAAAATTAACAAATCCGCTTTTTCAGAGACAGCCTGATCAATCAGAGAAAGGTGTTTTTGCAAATTTGTATTCAGATCCCCCAACACGGTATTTAATTGTGCTAAAGCGAGTTTACATTTCATAAGCACCTTGTATTTATGTAATGAAATTATTCTATCGTAAATTAATAGTATTACTACTCAGTTTACCTTGTTTTTCTTAAGTTCACGGATCCATAGAAACCAAAGAAGCAAAGCCCATAGGATGCAGATAAACACTAACCAGATATCCCAGGCGAGACCTAAGAATACCGGACGAGGATCAGCTCTTAAGAATGAAAAAATAAGCATATGCAAGCAGAAAATCGACCATATTATTGTTGTTCGAAAGCCTTTCTTGTTTTTTGGAATACATGATTCTGCCACTATATTCAGAACAAACAAGCTAGCTGCGACTACCAGTTGGAGTGGAAAATGAGGTGCCATTTGAAATGTATCATCCAGAGACATGGGAACCCACCAGGCTTCAGTCATGATCGGGCCATAGGCACTTCCTGAAAACCAACCAGCCAGCCAGCTCGTAATGGCAATTGGGGGAAGCATCACGATCAAAAAATCCGCTGTTTCCAGAAAGCTCTTATCTACCTTTAAAGAGATTAACCAAATACTGAGCCATGCGCCAGCAATCGCTCCTGGCCAGACCAAACCCCCTTCCCGTAACCCAAAAGCCTGCCAACCCAAATCCAAAATGATGGCTGGATGCCAGATAAAGAACGCAATTCGTGCCCCAAGCCAACTACCTAAAAGCACCCAAAGGCTAAGAAACCCCCAGCGGAATTTTTGCGGTTTTTCCTGTTCCTGAATCACCCGCCAAATAGCCAGGGATGTTCCAATTCCGATCAGGAATGCATACCAATTCACAGATACCTCATGAATAGATTATAACCGTGGCATTAAAATCTGAGCAGATTTTCCAAAAAACATTGAGAAAAAATCGGGATATGGTGTACAAATAATTGGTTTAGTAACCCTTACAATGGCTGTAAAAATGTTGAAAAGAAGTAAATACAAGTTGGAAAATCACCCCCAAAAACAAACATTAAAATAAGATTAGAAATGTTAAAAAAACTCGAAAAGAATTATTTCTAGAAAAAATAATATTTCACGTTAGAAATTGGAGGATTATCGAGAATCAACGGGATGACTTTTGACTCATTGAGTCAATTTTTGAGTCAATTTTCATGATTTTTGACTCAAAAACCTCGAAATCGTTGGTTTTTGAGTCTTTTTTGTACCATGAATCCAGATGAAGAAAAGAGGGGGTTTTTTCTTCCGATAATTAGCGATTTTTAAATTTCCTAGAAACTTGTGTGACCCTATTCATAT
>CAYSFA010000272.1:0-2752 GCA_964430025.1 uncultured Anaerolineaceae bacterium
TGCCACGCGCATACATTTTTGTGAATTAACTGCCCTGGTATATGGCCTTTTATCTGTTCCCAGGAAAACCTCTTTAAATTGAACCATTCCTGCGTTCGTAAATAATAAAGTTGCATCTCCTCCTGGTACAAGTGAAGAGGATGTGACAAAAGTGTGATCTTTGCTTTTAAAGAAATCAATGAACGATTTTCTGATTTCATTTCCGGATAGTTTTTTTTCCATGAAGTCTCCAATAAAAATGGGCAAATTTAGTAATTTGCCCATGATTATAAGCGATCAAACTTTCAGGTGCAATATTACCTTGAAAGCGCCATCTTTATAACACTCCCTTTTTTGTCCATGGTGACTCTCGCGAACTGAAAGTACTTGTTTTTATCAATTTGCATCGGATTGCGGAATGTGACAACAAATCGATCACTTAATACTTTAGGCGTTTTATCTGTATTGGAAGTCAGAAAACCAGATTGGACCTTTCCTATCTGCAATTTATTCAATTTTAATTCCGCATTATCTATCCCAGGTAAATATGATTTGAGTGATGATTTTACTTCATTGAGAGCTTCCTCCGGAATATCCAGAATCGATCCTCCATTTTTATGGTCGTTTACTGTTTTGATTCGCTCCGGTCTTTCAATGAGATTACTTCTCTTAATCTGTATTTCTTTGCCTTCGTAGATAAAGAATGGATCTCCATAATACACAAACTGAATCAAAGTTTTTTGATCTTCTCCATCAAGATAACCTTGGCGTTTTAGCATCTCCTGGGCAAATTCAATTTTTGCTCTTAGGAATGCTTCTCCTGCTAAATATCCACTTCGGATCAATCTCCAGAAATGACTGGCAAATAAATCAGCAGCGATCAAAGGAGGAGCTACCGAACCATAAGATGTGCTAGTTGATCCAATAACAACATTAGTCCCTAAAGATAGGTATTTTAATGCAAGCGACTCATCTTCATTCTTCCCAACGACATGCCCACCATAGCATGCTTCGGTAAGGACTACTTTGGGGGCTTTTCCATTTCGCGTTAAGTCTTTTGGTGCGAGTGCGATCGGATAATCCATCCCTGGCGCATCCAGATAATCTCGTTGTCCATACCACTCTGGACGATCAATTAATCCATGCAAATTGAAATAACCAAAGTCTGTTGAAACCAATTCCTGGTGACTTAATTTTTTCGAATTTCCGTTCGGAGAAATATAGAGTGACTTCGTTTCACCTAATGGTTTATAAACAACAGCTGAGGATTTCTTCCACACAGATGCTGAATATCCAAAACTTGAAAGGTATTTATATGTAAAAATATCAGTGAAAGATCGCAGAATTCTCTCCCAAACTTTGTTCATTGACTTGGGCTGCATGTGGAATTTCAGGATTTGTCGTAGTTGTTGGATTAACAATCCAGCATCTTGTCCTTTTTCTCCGATAATTCTGCCGATCGGCCAACTAGGCAAGAAGTAATTATTATCAAGGCTGCCATAAGGATTATCTGAGAGCACTTCGTCATCAACATCATCTGTAGGATTCGGTAATCGATGGAATGGAACCACCTCATTTCCTCCCACTACTAATAAAGCACCAATCTTCTCTCCTCTGGTTGCAAGCATTTTATCCAATTCATGCAAAGATAATTTCAATTTCCAGGGATCAATCACTGTTACTAGAGGTAAATTCAACTTTGTCTGCAATTTCGGGTCATCCGGTATATAGATTAGGCTGTCCCAACCTGGTTTCTTTTGAACGATTGAATTGATTTGAGTAAGCAATTGCGTGATCACTGTATAAGTTTGCTCACCATATTGTTGTACGATTCCGGTACGGGTTGTGAAAATTACGTACGCCGGGAATCTGCCATCTAATTTTCCGCTGTAATCTTTCTTAATTGATTTTGCTATTCTTTGGAACTCTTTTTCAGCTTCAGCGTATGCTTTACTTGGATTCTTCCTAAAGAACCCTTTCTGCTCCCCCTCCGATTCAACCAATACATCAGTTGTATATTGCTCGAAGGGTTTTCCTTCTGGTAATCGGTTCCACCCCATATCGGAAGCGATTTCAGATGGCACCTGAAAATCGAATCGTATCGATAATTCATCCGGCCACAACGGCAGAAAGATATGCTGATCCCCCCACAATCGTCTTGCAACCTGGCCGCTTGAATCCTGTGCAACACAGTCATGAAGTAATTCAACTGCTTGTTCTTCATCACCAGTCTCTAATAATTGCTCAGCCAGAACTAATTTATAGAAAACAGTATCTGTCCATTTCTTGTGGTAGATCTCTGCTAAATTTCGAATAGTATTGGCATCTTGCTTGTAATAAAAAGATTTCAAATGAAACAAATTGATGATTGGATTATCCAAATTCAATGAAAGGACTCGCAACATCAAATCCTCTGCATTTTCAAATTTTTCTTTGCTGATTGATTTTTTTACAACCCTTAAAGCTGGCCCCCAGGATGGTAATTTGCCTTTATTTTTTGATATTCCACCAAGAACATGAATACAAGTTTCTGAAAGATCTTTTTCTTCCTGTGAAATTGGCAAAGTTACAAAAAATTCATGGGCAGTCAGATATTCAGGGTCGAAATTAATTAATTTTCGCAATGTCTCAATTGCTTCATCAGTTCTATTCTCTTTATTCAGAAAAACTGCAAGGTAATATTGAATTGTCAAATCGCCAGAAAAAACAGCTAACCACCTTTCACACAACTGTCTGCCAAATAAATATTTCTCATTTTGTAATGCTGACACAA
>CAYSFA010000273.1:0-2749 GCA_964430025.1 uncultured Anaerolineaceae bacterium
GCCAAACCACCCCCCATGGAACAACCCATGAGGACAATCGGTTCATTTATTTCTAAAGCATCGAGCAGTGAAAGCAAGTCTCGCAGGTGGCTGAATTCTCCTTCGACTGGTTCACTTTTTCCATAACCACGCATATCATAACGAATGACTTGATAGCATTGAGCTAAATATGTAAATTCATTATTCCATTGACGACTATCGGCTACCCCGGCATGAATCATGACAAATGGAGTGCCCTCCCCAGCTAGCTCGTAATAGATGCTTGCCTGATCGATTTGGACAAAACCGGATGATTCCACATTTTGCATGTGCTTACTCCTTTGTTTATTTGTCTGGAAGAAAATCCTGTTCCAGATCTTTTTGTAAAACATCCTTATAATAATCCGACTATTGGTTGTGGAACCATGAAGTCAATTTGGGTATCTTATCAAGATTGTTTGCAAGAAACCCGATTGTGTTCATTAATTTCTC
Source organism: uncultured Anaerolineaceae bacterium (assembly GCA_964430025.1). Lineage (GTDB taxonomy): Bacteria > Chloroflexota > Anaerolineae > Anaerolineales > Anaerolineaceae > UBA6170. The sequence continues at coordinate 472 of CAYSFA010000273.1, forward strand.
TATGAGAGGAAGCGTTGTGCAGTGATTCAACTAATTTTTCAGTATTCATTTACGCAACCTTTTTCGTAACTACTTAGAAATTATTACATTACTGAAAATAAACAAGGTTATATCAAAAATAAAACTGTAAATCAACCTTATTTATTATGTCGAAAAATTATGAGCTTGTCTTCGTTCCTGTTGGTCAGTATTGGTAAGTGCGTTGGAAACGCACCAACAAGCTGATTATTTAATAATTGGCACAGGAAATTAATAAATCGAAGGCGAAAAAGTAATTAATCAAAGGAGGTTATCAATATTTACTGACCAGGTGAGTTACCTATGGCGGAAGGAAGGGTAATGTACGAATAACAGGGACGCATGGGGATTCTTTGAAAGACGTTCTGGTATCGAACCCAGGCTGCGTTGGAAGCGTTTTACAGTACCCATTTCGGTCACAATTACCAAAGCATCAGTAGTGACTTGGTTGTTAATCGCTCGCACAGGGTCTCCTTCCATTGGCTCAACCGTAATGGGTAGATCAATCCCGCGTTGTTTTAAAACAGAAGAGAGGGAATCAACATTAGTCTTTCGAGCGAGCACCAACAGAGGAACATTAATTGCCTGGGTGATAGACAGTGTCAGGTCCAATGTATGCGAGGTTAAGGTAGCAGATAGGATTTCCTGAGGGATGGTGAGAATCACACGGTTAATGGCGTTGATCGTTGTGGTGATACGCCCGACAAACACTGGTACATTTGCATTCCAAACAACTTCATCGAGAACTGTCCCAAAAATGCTTTGGCGAACGGTTGGTTGCCCGCGCCAGCCCAGCAGGATTGATGTTGCTTCTTTTTCAATGGCTGCGCGTAAAATTCCACTGGCGAATGAAGAATTGACTCGCCGCACTAGCTCTACCTGAGCATCCGGGTATTCAATTAATTTTGGTACCCGGTCGAGTATTTGGCGTTGATGATCCAGGCCGATGACTTGCCCACGCACTTCCTGCGCCACATTAAGTGCGAGAAGAGTTCCATTATTATTTTGGGTTAGTAAACTTGCCAGAGCAATCAGGTTCTCCTGAGTTTCCGGATTGGCAACTGAAACCAACAACCGTTCAAATAAATTATCGCTTCCTTTTTCGATGTCCGCTGGTTTAAGCCCTCTACCAAAATGCTGGACGATTAATGGAGAAGTGATGGAGGTCAGAAGGATCATCATAATGGCAGCATTGAAAAGGTTCTCATCAAACAGACCTCCCTGAAGCCCAAGGACAAGTGTGGGGATGGTAACTGCTGCCTGGGCTTGCGATAGACCCCAAACTGTCATCGTTTCAGATTTAGTGTATTTGTAAATACGGCCAACAACCCAGGCTGCAATAAATTTTGATGTATATGCAATTACTGTTACCCCCAGCCCAATCATGATGGTTGTTCCACTTGAAAGAAAAGCTTTGGGATTGGTGATCATGCCACTTTGGACAAGGAAAATTGGAATAAAGAGCGCTTCCCCCACAAAAAGAACCCGGTTGGTGATTGCGGAGTGATGGGGAAGGGATGAGTTTATCGCCAACCCTGCCAGAAATGCCCCTACCACAGCATGCACCCCGATTAATTCTGCCAGCAATGCGGAGACGAATAAGATCAGAATTACGAACTGAAATTCAATAGCTTGCCCGTGGAAACGACTGAAGAAGAATTTTCCCAGACGTGGTAACCCAAGTAGGATCAGTACAGCATACAACCCCAATCCTGAGATAAGACCAACAAAGTAAATCGGAGAAAGTACTCCTTCTTTAAGACTGAGTACAACCGCAAGAACAATAAATGCCGCAATATCCGTTATAACCGTTGCTCCAACAGTTACAGAGATGGCTTCGTTCTTCACGATCCCCAGACGGGTGAGAATGGGAAACGCGATCAGCGTGTGGGATGAGAAAGCGGAACCGAGCAGGATTGCTCCGAGCCATGACATACCTAGCCACAATCCGAAGGCTGTACCCATTATTTGAGGTAGGAGAAATGTAAACAAACCAAAAATGAAAGCACGGGTACGAACTCGTTTGAAAAGATGAATATCTACTTCCAGCCCAGCACTAAACATCAAATATAACAGCCCAATGGTTGAGAGCAACTCAATCTGCTCATTGTTATTTAGCCAGCCAAGCCCATTCGGACCAATAATGATTCCCCCAATAATCAACCCCACAATTCCAGGTAGACGAAGCGACTCGGATAGTAGCGGTGTGAAAACTAAAACCGCCATAATTATGAGGAATATGGCAACTGGATTAGTTATG
>CAYSFA010000274.1:0-2683 GCA_964430025.1 uncultured Anaerolineaceae bacterium
ATCCGGATAAAATTTTTGTCAACCTCGATACAGTCGTTCAAAATGAAAAAAATACAATCACTTCAGTAGATTTCATTGAGGAAGAATCTGCATATTTAGCTGGTGTAGTTGCAGCACTAACCACCTTGGAAACCGGTTTACCTGGCATTAACCCTGGTAAATTAATTGGTGCTGTCGGCGGTGATGTTGATCCAGTAATTCAAGCCTTTGTGTTTGCTTACACCAATGGTGCCAAATCGATCGATCCAGAAATTCAAGTTGAAACGAAATATCTTGGCAGTTGGGACGACACAGCCAAAGGCAAACAAGCCGCCCTGCAATTATATGATTCTGGCGCTGATATTGTTTTCCAAATTGCCGCCGCAGCAGGTATTGGTGTTTTACAAGCAGCAGGTGAGCGAGATTTATATGCAATCGGTGTTGACACCAACCAAAATGATATCGTCCCAGGGCATGTTGTAGCAAGTGATATCAAGGATGTCGGTCAGGCAATTTACGAAGTCTTCAAGACTATAAAAGACGGTACTTATCAACCAGGCCAGGTACTTCAATATGGACTTGCCACCGGGGGGGTTGATATTGATATGACTGCTCAGGAACAAGTACTTCCACAAGAAATTCAAGATAAAGTAATGGAAATAAGACAGCAAATTATTGATGGTTCATTAAAAATTGAAATTTACAAAGGTGAATAATCAATAGAAAACCTCTGCCTTGCGAAAAGGTATGTCAAAACTATGACCTATTCCTTATCGCAAGGCAGATTAATTTTTAGTGAAAGAAATAATCGGAGCATAAATGCAGGTTTTGATTGAAATGAAAGATATCATCAAAGTATTTCCTCCCAACGTTGTTGCCGTGGATTATGTTTCTACTGATTTTCGTAAAGGCGAAATTCATGCGATTGTCGGCGAAAACGGGGCTGGAAAAAGCACATTGATGAAAGTCTTATACGGATTAGAACCATTAAATCAGGGTGAAATCCTGATCAATGGAAATACTGTCAATTTTCAGGAACCTGGTGATGCTATCGCTCAAGGGATTGGGATGGTACATCAGGAAATTCTTCTGATACCCCAATACACTGTTTGGGAAAACATTATCCTTGGAGCAGAACCAACCAATTTTCTAGGAATGATCGACCGCCAATCAGCAAGAAAATTAGTGCAAGAAAAGGTGGATGAGTTTCAATTTAACTTAAACATTGACGCCAAGGTGGATGATATCTCGGTAGCTGCTGCTCAAAAAGTAGAGATTTTAAAATTGCTTTACCGAAATGTCTCCGTGTTGATCCTGGACGAACCGACGGCTGTTTTAACCCCTCAGGAAATCCCTCAATTATTTAATGAATTACGTCGTTTGAGAGATCATGGACACACAATTTTATTCATATCTCACCATCTTGAGGAAGTGTTAACACTCAGTGATCGTATCACTGTCATGCGAAAAGGTAAAAAAATCGCTACAGTAAATGCAAATGAAACAAACAAGGAAGAGTTGGCACAAATGATGGTGGGCAGAGCTGTGCTCTTTACCTCTCATCGTGAAAAAAATGAAGTTGGGAAGAAAGTCTTTGAAATTGACCACCTAACCTATTTAGATGGACAGCACCATGAGCGGATAACCGATATTAACATTCATGTTTGTGAAGGAGAAATTGTTGGAATTGCTGGGGTGGAAGGCAACGGGCAGTATGAATTAGTGAATTCCATAATGGGACTGATCCAAGTAACCCAAGGAAATATCAAAGTAAATAATATAAATATTAGCAAATTGGATATCCTTGAACGCAGGAAACATATTTCATTTGTATCTCAGAACCGTGGAAAAATGGGAGCGGCAGTTAAAGCTTCAATTCTTGAGAATTTAATGATGACACACCATCGTTTAAATCCAAAATTTACTAAGTGGAACGGCTTGCTCCTAAACGATAAATATGCACGGGAATTTACCCACCAAATTGAAAAACAATTTTCAATTGTCATGGATAAAATGGACAATCCATTCCGATCTTTGTCCGGTGGTAATCAACAGAAAGTGATTCTCGGTAGAGAATTTTTGTTAGATACACCATTTATTCTTCTTGATCAACCTACCAGAGGCCTTGACGTTGGTTCCATTGAATATGTTCATGAACTAATTCTTAGGATGAAGGTTCAAAACCGGGCAATCCTGCTCATCTCAGCTGATCTTGAAGAATTATTTAGAATTGCAGACCGCATTCTTGTCTTACATCGTGGAAAAATTGTTGCTGATTTATCTGCTGAAAAAACCAATATTGAGGAAATAGGGTACCTAATGTTGGAAGGAAAGGAAAAAGTCAATGCAGCGTAAATTGATCAGTGGCGTTATCGGAATTTTTCTTGCACTGGTAATTGGTGCAATCATCATGCTAGTGCAAGGTTACGATCCAATCCAAACCTACATTGCGTTATTCAATTATTCATTATTTGGAATGTACCCATTGGCTACCACTCTAAGGAATTCAGTACCTTTAATCCTTACTGGTTTATCAGCTTCGGTTGCCTTCGCCTCTGGACCGGTCAACCTTGGCCAACCCGGTCAGTTATTAATGGGAGCTATGTTCGCCACTGTTGGAGGCCTCTATCTGGATCTACCATCATTCTTGATGATCCCTTCACTCTTGATCCTTGCCATGATCGGTGGTGCATTATGGTCTGGG
>CAYSFA010000275.1:0-2660 GCA_964430025.1 uncultured Anaerolineaceae bacterium
GTTTATCATCCGCCAGTCCACGTATAAAGCTCTGAAATAAGTGGGTATGGGCATTAACCATCCCAGGCATCACCGCCATATTGGAAGCATCCAACACCTGGTCAGCTTTTTCGTAATCCAGAGGTGGATCGCCTGCTCCAACATCGATGGTTAAATCATCTTCAATCAGCACGAACCCTTTCTTAAAAATTTGTTTTTCATCGTTGACTGTTATTACGGTTCCATTTTTAATTAAAATTGTGCTCATTTACATAACCTCTTTAACTTTTTTTAAGATCGAATTCTTTTAACAGGTTTCAATTGAGCGATATCATTCAGAATACCTTCCAGTACTGGTTCGAATTGATCTGCCAAATACTTTTCCTGCCATATCCGTAAATTGCTATCCAGTAACAACATAGCTGATTGAGCGGTTCCAACCAACAAGTTAATACTCATTTCCAAATCATCCTTAACTCGTTCATTCACACAACTGCGAAAATCTTGAAGCGTCTGAGCTGCCTGAATAGAAAGCTGACTGAGTCGACTTGGATATTCACAAAGCAATCTTTGCCCTTGCATTTCATCCCCGGCATTTCGTAAAGATACCAGGGTAGCAATTGCAGTTGCATCTTTGTCGCAGATATCCAACATTTGTTGCTGGATGCAGGCCAACTGATCCAATAGTTTTTCGAAAGTGGTGTCCTGATCAGAGATGATTCGCTGGGAATTGCGGATACAAGCAAAACCTAGCGAAACAGCGGAGACCGCCGCATTGGCAATGGTTGCTCCTGCCATTGCATGATTTTGAAAACTAATTTCTTTCGTAAATTCTTTGAGACTTAAATCAGTAATTGGTTTGTCCATTCACTCCTCAACCTTTAAGCGTCCATCCTGATATGCCCCAGTCAAATTGGTTACTCCATGATGTGAAATAATATATTTAACCATCTCACGTCGTAAGAAATAATCAGTCTCGAAATATTTATAATCATGCAGATCAATAAGATTGCATCCTTCCAGTTGATCACAGCAATTTTCCCAGTTTCCGGCTAATTCACGAACAAAACTGGTTGTGGCGATATTTAAGGTAGACTCCAGCAATTCTTTAATCTGAACCCCTTTGATGGTTACCTCTGAAATTATTGCATCCGCTCGAGCTTTTCCCAGCGTAACGTTGTATCTCACCTCTTTACTAAATTGGAGGAAACCACGTTCTGTGTTCGGTTCACCTGGTCGATCAATTCGACAGGCATTATCCTGTAACAATGCCAAAAATTGCGCACCAGTAATGCGATAAATTCGAATAGTATCTGCGAATGGCATTAAATTGAACCAATCTCCGTAGGTTAACTTTCCACCTGGTTCCAACCCTCTGCGAACACAACTGGCATCAATCATAGCCAGATCAACTTCCTGACCGGCAGAGCGCAACTGTTTTAACATCCCGTCGGTAATATAGTTTGCCAGGGATAATTCACCCGATGCAAATGTATTGCGAACATGGTCGGTACTCAATTGATAATCATTTTCCACTTCACCGAGTATTCTTCCAAAATAATCTTTGGCACGGTGAAGGAGTGGAGACATGACCTCGTTTTCGAGGGTTGTATCTATTGGCAAAATTTCAGTCGGGATCAGTCGTACATGCGTCACTGCCGAATAGGATTGTTTTACACGGATATCAACTCTTCCTAAAAATCTCCCCAAGGAACCAGCCTGTACAATCGGTATACCATTTACGATATTTCGGGGGCTTAACCCCTGCTGGTTAAGTTCATGGTGAGAATGGCCACCAACAATTAATTGCACTGACCCATATGGCAGCCTTTTTGCTAATTCCACATCTCCTGCATCGGCAGTTAATGCTGAGCTTGCATCAAGACTATAGCCAAGGTGTGTCAATAAAATCATGACGTCACAAAGTGGTTTCATAGCTGGTATTATGTTTTTGGCAGTTTCCACCGGGTTAGCTATACAACCATACTTGCTGCTAAGCTTATTCTCCGCTGCGGTCACCAGACCAATGATCCCAATCCGGATGCCTTTAATCACCAGGATGGCAGCTGGATAAATAAGGTCATCTACTCCAGGACATTCTTTTAGGTTTGCGGCGAGAACAGGAAATTTTGCGTCATTTCGTATTGACTGTTCCAGTACTTTAACCCCAAGATCAAAATCATGGTTGCCAACCACCGATAAATCTACTCCCGCAGCCGAATAAAGTTGATAGCTGGCGTGAATGGGGTTTCCATCCACTGGGTTATCCATCAATTCGTCAAAGACAGTCCCAATGCAATCATCCCCCGCTGAAAGGGTTAACACTGCCCGATAAGGATCATCTTTCACTTTTTGTTGTTTCTCAGCGATTTGAAATCCCATACGAGTAAAAACTGGTTCTTCCCCAATGGTTGTGAAGCGTACCAAATGACCATGTACATCATTAAAATGAAACAAAGTCAAAAAGAAATCATTATTCACTAAATCAATTCTTTTGGAGGGAAGGACAACACCAGGATCTGGAATGATTTGATCAATTTTTCCCTGGGTGGCATCACCACTTAATAAAAACAAATCACGGTCAGCTGCATATTTGGAATTTGGGATTCCAATTTGCAGCCTTAAGCTACCCTTTTTTGTTTTCATTATTTCTGTTTTTGCCAACGAATTACTCCTATCGG
>CAYSFA010000276.1:0-2605 GCA_964430025.1 uncultured Anaerolineaceae bacterium
AACACCCGGAGCGGGGATGCCTTAACCAGGTAACCTGCTAGATCGGGCCACAGAAAGTAAACTGCCTTTTAGGCGATGGTGAAAAGGTGGTGTAAGAGACCACCGGCGTTTGTAGTAATACAGCGGCCAGGCAACCCTCATCTGGAGCAAGGCCAAGCAGGAACAAAGTCGCAAGACGGGAAGCTGCTCGTTTCCTTTGAGTTCCGGGTAGGCTGCATGAGTGTGTTGGTAACAACCCACCGAGAGAGATGATCATCAATCAAAACAAGGTCCTCCGGAAACCAGTTTTGATTACAAAATGCGGCTTATCGGTTGGCCTGGGTCTTAGTATAATTCCGGCACGAAAGATTGATCGGTAATTGGTGGGCGTACATATCCTTCATTTTTTTGTCTTGGGGGTAAATCAATAGGTTCAGGGGTCAAATCTTCATATGGAATCATACTTAACAAATGACTAATACAATTTAAACGGGCTTTTTTCTTGTCATCTGCATTCACTACATACCAGGGAACTTGCTTTATATCTGTATGTGCAAACATTTGATCTTTGGCTTTAGAGTATTCCACCCATTTAGAGCGGGATTGAAGATCCATCGGACTCAATTTCCAACGCTTAGTTGGGTCTTTGATTCTGTCTTCAAATCTCTTTTCCTGTTCATCGTCACTCACTGAAAACCAGTACTTAAGTAATATTATTTCCGACCGAACCAACATTCGTTCAAATTCAGGGACAGATCTCAAAAATTCACGATATTCATCCTCAGTACAGAACCCCATCACTTTTTCAACACCTGCCCTGTTATACCAAGAACGATCAAACAAAACCATTTCTCCTGCTGCTGGTAAGTGAGCAACATAACGCTGAAAATACCATTGGGTTCTTTCTCGTTCTGTTGGAGCAGGTAATGCAACTACACGCACATTACGAGGATTAAGACTTTCAGTTATTCGCTTTATCACTCCCCCTTTTCCAGCTGCGTCCCGACCTTCAAATATTATGACCACTTTCAAGCCCTGGTGTTTTACCCATTCCTGTAATTTAACCAGTTCGATTTGCAGTTTTGCTAATTCCGATTCATATATTTTCTTTGATAATTTCTCTTTCTTGACATTGACTTCTGTTTGTTCTGAGTGGTTCTCCTTAACCTTTTTATTTTTCTCTTTTTTGCCCATAATACCCTCACTAATCCGTTTCTCGATACCATTAATAATCATTATACAATTTTGTCAATAATTAATTGACAAAGGAATTTGAGCACGTTTGAAGGTAGGATTAGAATTTGAAATGTAATTGCTGATTTACTTTTTTTCCATTAAGCAATAGATAATCAGAGACGGAATCTATTGGAATTCCCAACATTTTCAAATGATATTCATTCTTAATAGTCTGTTTTCCACGGAATTTGGCAATTAATTCCACCCTCTTCGGACCAATTCCTGGTACTTTCAATAATTCTTCCTTGGATGCTTTGTTAATCTCCAAAGGATTAATCTTTAGATTACCATCAGCCCAACTCCGTTTTGGGTCTTTATCCAGAGGTAGTAGACCATATGAATTAAAATACAAATCTTCAAAAGTAAATCCATAATCTCTCATTAAAAATGAAGCCTGGTATAAACGATGCCCACGCAAAGGGTTCTCTGCAGGTAAATTTTCAAAAGGGGTCCCTAACACAGGAGAAAAGGTCATATAGTAAATTCTGGCGAGATTGAATTTCTGTAGAAGATATTCACTAGCTTTTAGGATTTCTATATCATTTTCTCCGGAGGGACCGACAACCAATTGAGTAGTAATGGAAGGCCATTTATTTTTCCAGTTTATCCTTGGACTTTCAAGATTTCGAATTTGGTTAGCCCACATAATTCTAGTAAATAGTTCTTCACCAAATTTCTTTTTTGGAGCAAGGATACTCAACCTTTCTGGATTCGGGGCTTCAAAATTTATGGATACTCTGTCAGCATATTTCATTAAGCTAAAGATTTGGTCATATTCCGCACCAGGCATAATTTTTAGGTGCATATAACCTCGATAATTCCTGTTCTTGCGTAAAATCTCAGCAGTGTCGATGATCTTATCCTGTGTTGTAACTCCTCCTCCGGCTATTCCAGAGCTGAGGAATAATCCTTTAGCAACATCTTTGTTAAATAACTCCAGGAATGTATCTGCCATTTCTTGAGGTTTAAATGTTTCCCGACGGAAATCCCTTCCAGCTCTAAAGGCACAATATTTACAATTTCTTTCACAAGCAGAAGTTATTACACTTTTTAATAATGGAGTTGACTTCCCGCCGGACATTTTTGCATAGGTGATCGCTGGATGTTTTTCTAACGTTGCTTGCTCAGGACAGCTTGACAAAGATGTCGAAATATTCTCCCCTTCTTCAACATCCATATTCTCAGATAATAAACTTAATTTCTGAAATCTATCCATAATTACTATTATAGAACTATTGTTCTTGTTTTTCAAGTACAATCATTGTGAACCTTATTAATATGGTGTAAGATGAGTGAAAACTTGTTTTAAGGAGTCATGAATGATTAGTGGGTTCGTAAAGAAATTCTCCACTATTCTTTTTAGTTTATTATTGCTATTACTAATAACAAA
>CAYSFA010000277.1:0-2087 GCA_964430025.1 uncultured Anaerolineaceae bacterium
CTAATACTCCAGTAGATGTTGTTGTCACTGATGAGACTGAAATAGCTGAACCAGCTGTTGTATTCAACCAGTTACAAGAATCAATCCCCGGATCCTTCTTGCCCTATAATCTCCAATCGGTCGAACCACTCTACACCGCCAACTTTGCTCATCCTGAATCAGGCTGCGATTGGATGGGGGTGGCCGGTCAGATTTTTGATGAAGATCAACAACCTGTCAATGGCATGGTCGTGGTGGTCGAAGGGGTCACCAATAACTCGATGGTTGAGTTATTAGGATACAGCGGATTGGCTGATGTATATGGCCCAGGTGGGTACGAATTAGTACTCAGCAAGGTAAACGGTCCTGGCATATTCTGGGTTCAACTTTTTGGGGAAGATGGAAAACCCTTGAGTGAAATTTACTCCTTCCAAATGGATGGCACCTGTGAGCAAAACCTGGCTGTGATCAATTTCACGGTGAAAACTGAAGTCCAAAGCAAATTTGTTCCAACTGTGAATCCGTAATTCCATTTTATTTTTCCTAAATTTCATCTTCATATCTCCTTACAAGAAAGCACATCCAGATGGAGGGTGTGCTTTTTCATTCATTTGATTCAAATGGGAAGGTTGATCCGACTACCTCTCGCCACGTTGCACCTCGAAAGAAAGTGTTCCTTAAGGGGTATTGACCAATATACCTCCCTGGTTTATAATTCAGCAACTGAATTTTGAATTATGACTACCTATACTGAAAATGAACATCGTGAATTAGCTTTATTGGAGCATATCTCAGTGGATCCAGATGCCACGCAGGCAACCCTTGCTTCTCAATTAGGGGTGGCAGTCGGGACGATCAATTGGCATTTAAAAAGGCTGATCGATAAAGGCTACGTAAAGGTAAGGCGAGCAGAAAGACGTAAGCTGCGTTACATTATCACGCCAGAGGGAATTGCCTTGCGCGCACGGCTGGTTTTTGATTACATTCAGACATCCATGCGGCTTTATCGCCTGGTGCGAGAAAGATCCTTGAAAGCGATTCAACAAATACATAAAGCTGGTTATCACGAGGTTCAAATCATCGGGGATGGGGAAGTAGCAGAAATTTGTAAATTAACTTGTTTGGAACAAAACATAAATTTAGTTGATAAAGACAAAGTTCCAAAATTTCGAATTGTCGAATTGAAAATCCACGTAGAACTCATGGAGGAAAAATCATAATGAGTGATTTTTGGAAGAATCAGCGTTTTGTCGTAACCGGTGGTTCAGGTTTCCTGGGAAAAGTTTTGACCCGAAAAATGCAGGAACGCGGAGCAACAGAAATCTTTATACCCCGTATCGAAGATTATGATTTGGTTGATCCGGTAGCGATCGATCGCATGCTGGAGGACTCTAAGCCAGATGTGATCATTCATTTAGCTGCCCACGTGGGGGGGATTGGTGCCAATAGCGAACATCCTGCTGAATTTTTTTATGACAATTTGATGATGGGTGTCCAACTAATGCACAAAGCCTGGCAGACGGGTGTGAAGAAATTTACAGCCATTGGCACTGTTTGTGCCTATCCAAAATTCACTCCAGTTCCTTTTAAGGAAGACGATATCTGGAATGGTTATCCGGAAGAGACTAATGCGCCTTATGGTTTGGCGAAGAAGATGCTGCTTGTACAATCCCAATCATATCGCGAGCAATACGGATTTAATTCAATATTTTTGTTGCCAGTAAACCTGTATGGTCCCGGTGACAATTTCAATTTGCGATCCTCACATGTAATTCCAGCACTGATCCGTAAATGCATTGAAGCGGAAGCAGCCGGGATTAAAGAAATCGAAGTATGGGGAGATGGTTCTCCAACCCGCGAATTCCTTTATGTGGAGGATGCAGCTGAGGGAATTTTGCTGGCGACAGAGTTCTACAATGAATCCCTGCCTGTAAATCTTGGCTCAGGATATGAAATCTCGATCAAAGATCTTGCTGAAAAAATCGCCAACATATCAGGTTTTTCCGGAAATTTGGTTTGGAATACTGAGAAACCCAATGGCCAACCTCGCCGTGGCCTCGACACCACCAGGGCATTTGATAAGTTTGGGTTCAAAGCGAAAATGACCT
>CAYSFA010000277.1:2097-2589 GCA_964430025.1 uncultured Anaerolineaceae bacterium
AGCTCCCCTGAAACCCAAAAGAAAGTAGATGAAGAGGTAGTCACCCTCGTTCAAACACAATACGAAAAAGCTTATGCCTTGCTTGAAGAAAATAAAGACAAAATTAATTAAGAGGTCGCTCATTTCGATGACAACCAACCAAAATCAACTCCAAATAACCTATTTACGTCCAGCCAAAGGTTTGGCGGCTTTAAATTTAAAAGACTTATGGGAGTATCGTGAATTAATTTATTTCCTCACCTGGCGTGATCTTAAAGTTCGTTACAAACAAACTGTGCTTGGCTTTGCCTGGGTCATGATTCAACCCATAATTAATATGGTGGTATTTACGATCCTATTTGGCACGCTTCTTCAAGTACCAACCGATGGAATACCTTATCCCATCTTTACCTTTGCAGCCTTATTACCATGGTTGTATTTTGCCGGTTCTCTGACGCGTTCTTCTACTACTTTGGTGGGGAGTGCCAGTCTGATCAGCAAAGTCTACTTCCC
>CAYSFA010000278.1:0-2550 GCA_964430025.1 uncultured Anaerolineaceae bacterium
CGTTACAGTTGACAATGCGGTTTTGACTCCAGGGCTTATAAACGGCCATGATCATTTATTGGGCAATTATTATCCAAAAGTAGGAAACGGGCCTTATGAAAACTGGCTGCCATGGGACAACGACCTTAAAAGCGCCCCTGTTTACGCAGAAAGGCAACAGATAGAAAACCGCGACCTTTATCTTCTCGGAGGTTACAGAAATCTGATCTCGGGTGTTACAAACATATCGGATCTTATACCCCACTTTGTACAGGATCCGTTCCTGAAAATACTTCCTACAAAGGTTATAAGTAATTTTACGATGGCTCATTCGGTCGCCTCATTTGCGCTTCCGTGGGGGGACGGAATCGAGAAGGAGCACGAACTGGCGCTGAAAAACGACATACCATTCGTAACTCACTGCTCAGAGGGATTTGATCCGGAAACAAGACAGGATGTTCAAACACTCGACCGTAAAGGAGCGCTTTCCAGTCATTCAGTTTTAGTTCACGGACTTTCATTTTCCGAAGAAGATATTAAAATGATCAAAGACCGCGGCGCTTCTGTTGTCTGGTGCGCGGATTCGAATATGTTCATGTATAATAAAACCACCAACATTAAATATCTTCTGGACGCGGGCGTTAATGTATGCATAGGCACAGATTCACCAATGTCCGGCGGCCAGAATCTTCTTTATGAGATGAAATTTGACAGGGAACTCTATAAAAAATTATATCATAAATCCTTATCGGAAGAATTAATAGTAAAAATGGTCACAACCAATGCCGCCAAAGCATTCAGGCTCAAGAACTCTGGCCAAATAAAACCTGGCTTTATTGCTGATTTTGTTATATTTGCCGAAACAAAAAATAATCCATACGACTCCGTTGTTTCTGCCCATCTTAAAGATGTACTTCTTGTTGTAATTGACGGCAAGCCGGCTTATGGAGACAAAAAATATGCAACAATTTTTGATGCCTTAAAAGTCAAATATCAAAATCTAATTGTTGACGGTGTGGAAAAAATAATTATTGGAGACTTAAAAGGAGTAACAGATAGAATAAATAGAGCAGTGGGATTTCAAAAAAAATTCCCATTTCTGCCAGTGGAATTTAAATAAAACTTTCTTGTAATTTACATCCGGATTAGTTAATAAAGTAATACTTGTTTTAACGACTGATTTTAAATGATTTGGCTTATATAATAAGTTATTAATGGAGATGGAAAATGTCAAATGGGGCCAACAAGCCGGCAATGAATATTATAACGAGAAGTTATAAACATGGCTCAATTATCTATTTCGAAGGAGACAGAAGCGACGTTATTTACATTCTTAAGGCTGGAAAAGTAGTATTAACTTCCATTAAAATTGATACAGGGGAAGAGCTGAAGGAGAATATAAAATTAGGCGAATTTTTCGGTGTAAAATCCGCAATCGGCAGATACCCTCGTGAAGAAACAGCCCAGACAATCGGCGATACAACAGTTCTGGTTGTCAGCAGAGCAGACTTCGAAAAGATGATGATAAAGAACGTCTCTATGGTTACAAAGATGCTCCGTGTCTTCAGCAACCAGTTGCGCAGGATTACCAATATGCAGAGAGAAATATTAGGCCAGAGCGATGGTATCAATCCTGCCTCAGAACTTTTTAAAATCGGAGAATATTATTTTAAATCCGGCAATCTTCAGCAGGCGAAATATGCCTTTAAAAGATATCTGGAGCATTACCCCGGCACAAAATTTTCGGAGCTAGCCCTGCAGCGGATAAATACAATCGATACCGGGGGCTCCAATACGGATTTCAACTCTGATGATTCGATGGAAAACAGCAAGGAAAATGTTTCTTCAAAAAGGGCGGAAAGCAGTGTTGATTTAACCGATTTCAGCATTGATGACAGCTCAGATAATGAAAGCATAAATATTGGGGGCACACGCGCGCCCTCAAAAGAAATGGATGACTTTTTCTCGGACGGAGATGACGGACTTCTGGATGACTCAGCCTTTGGCACAACAGAACAAAAGTCTTTTATAAAACAAAAAGATATCACCGAAATGTTTTATGAAGCCGTAAGCCTGTTTTCACAGGAAAGATATAAGGATGCACTTGCCATATTTCAAAAAATCCTCAATATTAAAACACTTAAAAATGAATCTGAAAATAAAATTTTCGAAAAAGCTCATTTCGAAATTGGACGCTGCTATTTAAAAATCAATGACTTCAAGGAAGCAGTCAATTATTTATCAACAATGATTAAAAAATTTCCAAAATCCGATAATGTAAAGAACGCCTTTTTACACATTGGTATGGCATTTGAAATGGCGGGCAGGAAAGACAAAGCAATAGCGTATTACGATAAAGTCGTTTCAATGGAGCCGAATGATTCAGTAACCAAGCAGGCTCAAAAGAGACTTAAATCGATTGAAAATACAGGGAAAAAATAGCTATTATGATATTAGATGATAAACTTTTCGAAAAATTCGGAGTAGAATACGCTCCTAATGAAATAATCTTTTGCGAGTTTGAGCCGGGTAATGAATTCTATTTTATTCAAAGCGGAAAAGTTAAAATCG
>CAYSFA010000279.1:0-2526 GCA_964430025.1 uncultured Anaerolineaceae bacterium
CTGAGAACTGTCCAGCTTTAGCGCAAGGCAGCACTTCACCGCGGTCTCCTTGCTGGGATGATAATCCGGTTCGTTCTTAAGGCGGGAGAAAAGCTTTCGGTCCATGTTGGCAGCCCGGTAGAAATCCACAGAGTCCAATCCCTTCTCCTCGATAAGCTCCATGATGAAGGCGCTGAAGCTCCGGTATTTGCTGTGTGCGTCTACCCAAGCCCTGTAATCATCGAACCAACCGGATGGGATGCTGTACTGTACCCCTATTTCTTCCGTTTGAGGGTTTTCCCTTTCCCATATGAAACTCCGGATCGCTTCGGCAGTCTTTTCGACGCCAAAGGGTTCCGTTTGGGTTTCCCGCTCAGTTTGCCGACTGGCCGCTTCACTTTTTCCGGCGCAGAAGTCTGCAATTGCCCTGTCCAAATCCAAAGGCTTTCCGCTGCCCGTGAGTACAACGGATCGCTTATCAGTGGATGACATCGCCCCCTTCCCCCTGAATAGCCGTCTGAAACACACGGGTACCACTCCCCTCCTCCGGCTTCTACGGGCTTTCCTTTATGCCAATATCAGTTTACCACAGGCTCCGCGTAAAAAGGTCGCTTCCAAAGCGACATTTTGGAAATCTTTGAAAATCTTAGCTGGCGAAGGGGTTCGCCGCAGCTCGATCACGAAAGTGACGATCATGATGGCACGCGGTGCTGCAGGTCGACGCGATGGCTGAGGCGAACCAGATGCGCTTTGTGTTATGCTCACATGGAGGCGCAGGATAGAATGGAAGGCATGATTTGATGGAAGTGGGGAATGTACGACTTCTGGCTGTATATTTGCAGATACGGAATATTTCTAGTTTTCCTGTATACACCATAACTCAACACATGCTATAATCCAAACGATTCAAATTCCATGATTCTGAAAAGGAGGCCCCCATCTATGGCAAGAGCATCAAAAAAGGTTATCGCACCCAAGGTAAGAACAAAGAAGCCCCGAAAACCCTATCCCACCCGTGACGAGCGGATCGCAATTGTCGAGAAGAAGATTGAGCAGTTAACAGCCCTCAACAAAGACCGTGAGGCGCTGATTGCCAAGATCGACATTCTCCAGAACAAGCGCAAAGCCGCATTGATAAAAAGCTGCGAAGCGCTGCAAAGGGCGCTTGCCAGGAAAGAGAGCTTGACGACGGGGAAGAAGATGGTGAGTGGCAAGAAGGTGAAGGTCAATCAATTGCTTGCTGCGCTGGGGGCGAAAGGGAAATCGCTGGATGATGTGTTGGAGATGCTGGACAAAGATACGACGGCGGAGTGATTGGGAAAAGCGAAGAACGATGGGGGGAATAATTGACGATTCGATGTCTCTCCCCCATCGTTTGTTCTCACGATTTTCACGATGTGACGAAAAAGGCTCGAACGTTCTTGTGAGACAGTTTGGTGGTCGGCAGGTATGCCTTCAAGCTGGGTGGGTTATTTTCCGCATACGACTGTGTACCGGTGCTTGCCAAGTTTTGTCGGATTCGGTGTCTCACCGAAATGTATTGCATTCACCATACTGGCGCACTGACACTTACAAGATTCTGCCGAATAATCTGCGTTAGGAATAACTGACCCTGATGCTCAAGCGAAGACCGTTTCTGGTGACACCCTTGGCGATTTGGGTTAATCCCCGGCTTAAACTCCGCTGTCGGTTCATCAGGCTTTGGCTCGACATGGGTACTGATGACCCGGGAAGGACGATTGCTAAGATCGTGGACGACCTGGACAGGGATTACTGGGTGCGGATGACTCCCAGGCATAAGATGATTTGTCAGCTACACATGCGGTCGGGGTAATATGTTGCTCGAAGAGACCGTCTGGTTTTGATATATGTCACCACACAAACAAGATCCGCGAACGCGAGAAAGGAAACAAAAATGCCAGCATGCCCTAAATGTCATGAGTATTACTTTGGCAACCCAAGTAATTGCCCAAATTGTAATCACAAGTTTGATAGCAAGCCCAGTACAACAAATCAAGGCATATCAAAAAGGCCCATCGATCCCACCGAGCCAACCTGTTCCCAGGCAGAAGGACTGGTAAAATGGGGTGATATCTTTCTTATCTTTTCATTCATTATGGCAATTATCACACTCATTGCCCGCGGATTTCAATCAATTATCACAATAATCAGCGTGCTATCATGGATAGGTGGAGGATTTGCATTCAGGCTTATTCTGCATTCTTTCGCAGTTATTGTCGAAGCATCATATCGAAGCCTGTTAAAATGAATGAGAGCCACGGACATAGGACAAAGGTTTTGCAGACCTTCATCCTACGGTCCGCGCTGTCACACACAGAGGGTGCACCGGGGGCTTGCGAGGGTTATGCAGGGGATCCCTTACCCTACGGGTCAGAGGGGCAGGCGAGCCCTTGCGATGGCTTGCGCATGGTAATGACAAGCCCGGGAAAATCCCCCGCAAGGCCCTTGTCTCCGTAGGTAAGGGGGAACCCTTGTGTTATGTCAAGAAGAAATCCCGGATATCATCATCAGGATTTCCCGGATTTC
>CAYSFA010000280.1:0-2514 GCA_964430025.1 uncultured Anaerolineaceae bacterium
GTACCTTGAGCCAGATGTATGGAGCGTTTACGCCCCCGAACGCCTGCAGCCCGACAGCTTTCAGCCCTTCCAGTATTATTTTTGCATTGGCCATGTAATAGCTTACGAGCGCCTGCACCTGCTTTTGCCCCTCATCGGAATACACGGCTTCCGCGCCTCTCTGTACTATGTAAGAGACACCGTTAAACTTGGTTGCCTGGCGCCTGTACCACGTCCTGTTAAGGTTATGCGCCTGTCCGTCTGCGGAAAACGCCGCAACCTCGCGCGGAATAACGCAATACGCGCAGCGCGTGCCTGTAAAGCCGGCTGTCTTTGAAAAACTCCGGAACTCGATCGCAACCTCGCGCGCGCCTTCGATCTCGAAAATACTGTGAGGAACATCACTCGAGCTTATATATGCTTCGTAGGCAGAGTCAAATAGTATGATTGCTTTTTCGGATCTTGCATAATCCACCCACTTCTTAAGCTCAGATCGTGGGAGAGTCATGCCCGTAGGATTGTTCGGAAAGCATAGATATATTATATCAACTTTTCGTTTCGGTAATTCCGGCATAAATTTATTTTCAGCAGTGCATGGAAGATAGACGATTTTGCTCCATCTGCCGTCTTTACCAAGCTCCCCTGCCCTGCCTGCCATTACATTGCTGTCAACATAGACCGGATAAACCGGATCAGTAACTGCAATAATATTATTAAGATCGAAAAGTTCCTGTATGTTTGCTGTGTCGCTCTTAGCGCCGTCACTTACAAATACCTCATCTTTCTGAATATTTATACCGCGCTTTTTATAATCGATATCGATGATCTTCTGTATCAGAAAATCATACCCTTCGTATTCAGGATAACCTTTAAAGGTTGCCTCATGAGCCATATCGTCAACAGCCTTGTGCATTGCGTCTATGGAAGCCTGCGGAAGCGGCCGTGTAACATCGCCTATGCCAAGCCTTATGATCCTGGCATCCGGATGCTCGTTCTTAAAAACATTCACCCGCCTCGCTATCTCCGCGAATAAATAACTCCCGGGAAGTTTTATATGGTTCTCATTAACATTTGCCATTTTATCTCCTGATTGTGCTGCATTGTTTTATTCTTATAATATAAAGTTTCTTTTATGCCTTTTGAAAAACTGTAAAGTATATTTTTAAAATTTTTATTGAAAATAATTAAAAGCCATCTCTAAATTATACTTTTATTTAGATAGCTAATAATAAATTGAAATACATTGCAAAATAAAACATATTTTTGAGAGAATTTGTTTAAGAAAATGCATACAATTGACCTGACAATTCAAAAGCCGGCTTACGGCGGTTACGGGCTCGGTTTCCATAACGGCAAAGCATGTTTCGTACAGCATGCGCTACCAGAAGAAACAGTCAGTATTGAGATATACCTTGAAAAAAAAGATTATTCTTTCGGCAGGATAATTCAAATCATCAAAAAGTCGGAGCAGAGAATTGAGCCGGAATGCCCCAACTTCGGAAATTGCGGGGGATGTGATTATCTGAACATTAATTATGACACGGAACTGGACTTTAAAAAAGAAATACTGATAGAGACATTAACAAGAAGCCGCATTAATAAGAAAGACATCCCGGAAATATCATTGATAAAGGCAGAACGTTTTCATTATCGAAGCCATGCCTCAATAAAATCTTCCAAAAACGCTTTCGGATTCTATGAAAAGGACTCTAACCGTCTGGTTAACTTCCCTGAACAGGGCTGTCTGCTTCTTTCATGGGAAATCCTGCAGAAGCTGAATACGGTCCCTAAAACCGGAGGCGAAATCAAGATAGCCTGTTCACCGGACTCAGGGTGCGTTTCATCATTGGATAAGGGCACAAGGATAATTGAGAACGAATGCGGGATCCTCTATGAACGCGATATTTCGCTTTTCTTCCAAACAAACAGATTCCTGCGAGGCAGAATGCTCGAAACCGTCGCACAATACGCAGAACCTGATAAAAGTAAAAATATTATCGATATTGGGTGCGGCGTGGGCTTTTTTACGCTTTTCCTGGCAAAGAACGCCAGGAAAGCCCTTGGTATTGATACAAGCAAAGAGAGCATAAAGCGGGCAAGGCATAACGCAAAGCTTAACGGCATTCCGAATGCGTTCTTTAAAACGCTCGCTGCTTCGGATGCCTCTCTGCTTCACGAGCGCTTTGAGACTGCGATCGCAGACCCGCCGCGCGCCGGACTTTCCGCGAAAGCCCGCGGAGCATTGAAAGCACTGGCTCCCGAACGCATTGTTTACGTATCGTGCGATCCGGCGACCTTTGCAAGAGACGCACGCGATTTCATCGAAAGCGGTCGCAAAATGCAGAAATTATCAATGATTGATATGTTCCCGGCCACTCAGCACATTGAACTTATAGCGCTTTTTACTTAGAGTCTATTTCACTGCGCAATTCATAAATGAGCTAAAAGGATATTATCTATGTAGTAGGCGACAGGACGTCGCCGGAACTGCGTAAAACAGGATGTTTTTTACGCAGTTCCGGAATAGATAATATC
>CAYSFA010000281.1:0-2509 GCA_964430025.1 uncultured Anaerolineaceae bacterium
ATCCGGACAAATACAATACTTCAAAATCTAACCAGGACAACCGCGAACGCTGCTAATTTTGCTTTTATTGAAGCTTCAGACGTTGCAGCCTTACAAATTTCAACCGGGACAATGAGTTATCAGCAAGCAATAAAAGAAGCGATTGTTAAGGTTGCAAGTACCGGGGTTCAGGTGATCGAATTTCCTAGCATGAGAAAAACAAGTTTAGATGCTGCAATTAGACGAACCGTTCTAACCGGAATTGGTCAAACAACCGGCAAGCTTCAATTAACACGCGCTGAAGAAATGGGCGTTGATCTTGTAGAAACTTCAGCACACATAGGAGCAAGAAACAAAGGCGAAGTTCCCGAAAATCACTCTCTATGGCAAGGTAAGGTTTTCTCACTATCTGGGACGGATCCAAAGTACCCGGACTTTTACAAGGTCACTGGGTACGGGACCATTGAAGGGTTAAACGGTATCAACTGTAGACATTCCTTTTATCCTTTCTTTCCCGGTATCTCAGAAAGAGCTTATAAAGAATCCGAATTGAAAACATACGCAAAACAAACCGTTAGATATAACGGGAATGTTATAAGCGTTTATGAAGCTACACAAATTCAAAGAGGAATTGAAAGAAAGATCAGGAAAGTAAAACGGATAATTGCCGGGCTGAAAGCTGCAGAGCAACCGACATTTGAATATAATCAGAAATTGAAAATGTATCAAGCAGAAATGAGATCCTTTATTGTACAAACCGGGCTACAAAGACAACGATACAGGGAGCAAGTTTTTGCATGATTACATACTGAGTATGTAAAATCACATTGTACGATTGGCCTACACCAACAAAAAAAGCACCTTAGCGGGGTTTTCATCTATCAGGTCATTTTTATACCTTTTGATCTTGAAAACTTCTAAGGTGCTTGATCTTGACTCGTGGTCGGTGGTTACTCAGTATTGTAGTGTGCCCGCATTTCTCTAACGTGTTTAATCACCTTGTCGGGATCCTCCCACAAAAGCAATTGAACTTTCTTACCGAATAGGGCCATATCAAACCCATTGATAGCATCCGTTTTCACGTGTTGAAAGTAGAACATTCTTTTTTTAGTTGATCGTAGTCTAATCATTTTTGGTTTATCCTTTTGGTTCATGGTTATGATCCTTCGGATTCTCTTTTTGGTTTTAAGCAGAGTTCAATATAATTTATATAATTAGCCAGGTGATCAACTAATCTAGCAACTTCCTTTTTTAGTTTCAATAACTCCGTGTCACCCTCGCCTAACTCTATGAGCTCCAAAGCATGATCAATTCTTTGATCGAAAATTTCATCTAATATATAAGGCAATGTTCCTTCTTCGGGATCTTCATATTTATTGACTTTCGGTTCTGGTTGCCCGGGTTCGTCTTTGGTAATGGTCTTATGCATTGCTACGATTGAGCCATTATCAAAATAACCGCCTAAGTTCCAAAACTCGCGGGTAATCTCTTCTATATGTTCTCTTATGTCATTAGTCCCTATCTCTTCCATGGTTGCCCCGCTGCATAGTTCGCAAACAACATAATATAAATAGCTCAGACTGGAAAATAATTTTTTCGAGCCGGCTTGTGGATTATCCATTAGAAATTCAAAGATGTTATCACCTACAGTTTGAATAAATCCAATTGGAAAGCCTTCATTCACCTTATCGGTTATTACTTCATTTTCTTTGAGCGGTTTGTATTTGTACATTTTGGATCCTTCCTTTACTATAAATATGATGTTATATCAATTAGTTGATATATTGATATGATATTATCATTTATCAATATCATTTGTCAAGTAGTCTATTAGTTGATACAATGGAAAACAAATTCACTATCAACGGAGTATAAAAACATGTCACGTATTCAATTAACAATTGCTGAAATGTTAGAAGAAAAAAACATGACGGTTAAGGAATTTTCAGAAAAAGCCGGGATTGCCTATAATACCGCGCTTGCTTTGAAGCGTGGATCCTCAAACCGTATTGACTTCGAGACATTAGAAAAGGTTTGTAAAGTATTCGATTGCCAGCCTGGCGATTTGATCATATTAGTTGATAATTGATCCCAGCTTGAATACTGAGTATCCTATTATTTTTTTTTGCTTGTTCTGGTAAATGATCTTACCAATTTGGTAAAAGGATTTACTTTTTTTTATCATGCTATATAATTAATTTGTCTTAAAAAAATAGCCGGTTGTGCTTGCGACACTTCCGACTAACCCAAGTACCGGAAAAGGTCGGTAATTGAGCCTAACAATAATTATACTCAAATTACCCTAGCCTTTTGGAATGTTAAAGAAACCGAAGGGTTTTTTCTTCCCAAAAAGGCGACCAGCCCCGGAGGACTCGACAAAAAAGGGTTAAAAATGTACCGCTATATATCGAAAAAATATGAAAAAAACTAATATTTTATCCATATATGGTGGCACTTTTAAGGGTATATGGTGTTAGGACTTAAAATCCTCCGGTGAATAACCTTGTGGGTTCAAGTCCCACCCGCCCCA